>PUMK01000315.1 GCA_003551325.1 Candidatus Acetothermia bacterium
ATAAAGTCAGATAAGGTGTTACTACACGATTCTGGGTTGTGCGCACCCCTCAAACCCCCGAAACCCACACCCCTTGGCATCGCACCCTCCGGATGTGCCTCGGTTCTGTACAACGCCAGTCCGGGGACAGCACCAACTTCTCACCATTGACGACACGTGCGTACAAATTGTCGGTCTCATTCAGTGATGTTGGGTCATCGAGTTTGGTGAGCTTTCCCGTAAGGTTGAGCTTCTCGAGGGTATCCCTCACCGACGCTCCCTTTGCGATGTCCACGTCGTGCAGCTCGCGCTTCGCGCCAGCCAACGCGATCGTGATGCTCTTCGTTCCTGTGGTTGCCACAGAGTCCACCTCCTCCGCCCTGAGGGCCTGAATGTGGCGCGTGACGCGCCCGCGGGCCCACCCCTAGACCTGCGTCCAATGAAGGCGTAGAATGTGGAGACGCCTTCAGCGTGGTGCGCTCTTTGCTCTTGGCCGAGTTGGGGTGGGCCCGCGGGGGCGTCAATCCTTTCAAGGTTCCTCCTTCAGTAACTCCTTCGAGCTCGGCAGGATGTTGAGCTCAAGAAACAAGTCGACAAGTGCTATGATCTTCCGGTTGAAAAGCTGGGTCTTCCCGATCGTGACGGCGAACCCCTCGGACTCGGTTCCGCAAAGCTCCAGGAACTGGTCAGGGAGTTCCGATGCTTTGCTGGGCATCTTCTGGAGCCTCTTGCAGAAGAGCGCAATGAGTTGCGTCTTGGTTAGCTGGCTGGAGGTGAATTCCTTTCGCTCTCCCCGAGGGTCCGCGTCCTTGTCATCCTCACCATGCTTGCGTGCCGGGTATTCTGCCGGTCCAGTATTGCACACCGTGCGGCTGTACCTTCGCCATCCTGCCGAGTTCATTGGCCGGCCGGAGACGTCGTTCTCGACAGGCCTGCGCATCGACGGCCCTTCCGTACTCACATGGACAAGTCCGTGTTTCGTTACCAACTTCCGTTCCTTCGCTTCCACTGCTGCTGGTATCCCCTCCCGGAGGGTTCTTCTGCGCTCCGGGAGTTTGCCCGTCAGCGTCTTCTCCTGCCTCACGGCGTTTCCCCCTTCGGATCGTGACTGTTGCCGGGTATCGGAGTTGGCGGAGCCGCGCACGTCACTGGGTTGGTTCCAACTCGGCCAGTGATGCTCAGTACGCATCTTATGCCCCGTTCGCAGGATCAAGCCCTCGCCTACATCCCGCTCCAGCATCCGCCAGCGCTTGCCCATGCTCGTCATCTCGAGAGGAATTGTAGGGTCATGTTGTATAGATGTCAAGTATTTTGGTTCTACTACCTGGACCCGGACAGGCCCAGTATGTAAGAACAGAACAGCGTTTAGCGCGCTCCCCCGCCTTAATGGGCGAATCCCTGGGGGTTCGCTGGCATGGTGAGCTGGCCGCAGTTCATCTCCAGACGCTTGTCCTGCGAACGCAGTGCTCAACGCTTCGGCCCTCTTCCTCTCCGCTTCGTGCGCGTCTGGGGGACGGCACGCTTGCGGAATTGCCTGTCGGGCCTGTGGGCGGGGTCTTCTTCTCTGCGAACGCCTCAGGCGCTTCGCTTCCTTGGCCTCCCGGGTATGGCGGGGATTCGTCGGGGCCCGCCTGCTTCTCATCTCGGGCGAGCGCTTGGCGCCGTCCGAGTGAATTGAAGCGGCGAGGCCCCCGACTCCCCCCGAAAGCCGCTCCCGTCCGTTTAGGCGGGAGTGTCGGCCCGTACTCGGGCTGACCCTACGCTCGCTCTCGTCGGTGTCCGTGCCATGAGGTGTGGTTGTACTGAGCGAGCGTAGGGGGGCTTTCGGGGGGAGTCGGGGGTGAGCGGCCATGGCCGAACGCCCAACGCACAAGCGTTTGGGCGCCACGAGGGGCTGCATCTCAAGGAGTGCAGCCCCGAATGCAGGGGTTACCCTGCATCGTGTCGGCCACCGCGAAGCCCCGACGAATCCCCGCCATACCCGTTCGCCTCCCTTCGTCTTCTTCCTCTCTTCTTGCTCTCCCTGATCTCCCGGAGGGCCCTTGGCCCGGGTCGGTAGGTCAGGTACCAGTCGCTCGCGTGCGGCACCGGGGCGTCACGCGCCCCGTCGAGGAACCCGCCTCGGAGGAGTTCCTCGTGCGCTGGCCCAAGCTGCTGCCGCATCCGCGAGCGATGCCCGTGGCACTTCACCGGGAGCAGCCCGGAGAGCGTCGAGTAGCGGTAGCGGATGAACGGGACCGGCCGCTCAGCGACCCGGTAGAACTTGACCCCAAGAAGCTCGTAGAGCCTCCGGGCGATCGGTGTCCGGAGCCCGAGGTAGTAGCGATAGTCGAGCGGCTTTACGTAGAGACTATTCAGGCTCCCGAGATACCACGACCCAAGATAGAGAAGGTTCCGCTCGGCGCGGCGGCCATCGGGGAGCCGCTCGCCCGCGAAGATGATCCGCTCATAGAGCGAGAACACCTGGTCGACGTAGGCCTGCCGCCGCCGGGAGTAGAACGTCCCCCGTGCTTCGACCTGCGTCCCGCGGATGGCAACGAGCGCGCCGCGCACCTTGCGGTACTCCGTGCCTCCGGCGCGCATCCCCATCCGCCGGCAGAGGCTGTGGATCGAGAACGGGATCGGATTCTGGGCGGGAAGGCCCCGCTCGGTGATGAGCTGCTCGACCGCACGGTGGACACGGTGGGCGAGCGGTCCCGGACGTCCGCACGCCGGATGCGGGGTCGCCCGCCACAGGGCTTCGACCGTCTGATCCCCTACCCGGCGGACGGTCCGCGTCTCGATCGCCTCCATATCCGTTCCCTTCGTCAGGAAGAAGAACGGATAGAGAAGCCCGTTCACCTCGGAGCGAAGCTGCCCTGGTACGTGGACGTCCGGTGGCGCGGGCGGGGTCGCTTCTCTCCCCTTGCGGACCGGAACCAGCCCAGGTGTTGTCCTGGGCGCTGTGTCCGCTGGTTGGCAGATCCGTTTCTCGTGACGAGAACGGAGGAGCTTTGTGAGGGGTTGGAGCATGGTGGCTGGGGTCTCGGCTTCCTTAAGAGAAAGACAGAGCCCTAGTTATATATCTACTTCAAAGGGTTCAGCAGCGCGGAATGCCCGGCCGAGCGTGGCTTCCTCAGCCGTTTCCTCCCTCGCTATCCCGTGCCCCTTTCACCGTTATCCCGTATCGGTTTTCACCGCTAACACGTATCGGATGGGTATGGGATATCCCCATCTGGGGATAGGGTGTGGATAACTGCCTCCCTTTCACGCTTTCGATGGCGCGAGAGCCACCCCTCGAGCATCTCGAGGCGGTAGCCACCGTCCTCCCGGCGCGAGAGGACCACAACGAAGGGGAGTTGTCCAGATCTCCCCTCCCCTATCGAGGTCTTCAGTTCTTCGGTTGTCAGGATGTAGGCCATGGTGTTGTCCGTTTTGCTTCACACCCCCGGAGTAGGGGAGTGAACCAAAGTGGGAAATTGTGGGAACCGGGACTCTTCGTCCGGGTCCCGTAGGTCGACCTTGTGTTGGAAGCACATCTCGGTACGCCGGCAGACGCCGGCCATCTGCTAGAGGTTGACAAGATCCTCGACGTGCTCGATCTTGTCGTCCTCAACCCCGAGGTACCGCCGCGTCTCGCCGGGTGTCGTGTGGCCGAGCTTTCGCCGAACCGCGTGAAGCGGAACCGAGTGATGCTTCAGGGCCATGTACCCCCAGGTCTTCCGGAGCGTGTGCCCTCCGTAGCGGCCGGTGAGGCCGACCGCCCGGCACCAGCCGTTGATCAGCCGCCAGACCTGGGCCCGGTTGAGCGGAGCCTCACCCGTCTTCGAGCGAAACAGAAGGGCGTCACGCTTGGTTCGTCCTTCGCGCGACACGTAGTGCCGGATCGCCTCCGCTGCGGCATCGTTCAGCCGGATCCGAAACAGCTTCCCTGAGCTTCCGGTTCGCAGCTCCAAGACCCGGCGGACCTTGCCCTTGGTGTCGACCACGTCGACGACGCGCAGCGGGAGAAGATCGCGGACGGGGAGGGCCGTGTTCACTCCTAGCGTGAACAGCAGATAGTCCCGCGCAGGGGCTTTCTCCATGAGTATTGTCTTGATTGCGTTCAGCTTCTCCGGATCGCGGATGGGTTGTACAGGGGTGTCTTTCTTCTTCATACTGCAACATTACTTCCCTGTAGCATAGAAAAGCGTGCAGAACCTGTCAAGTGGATAACTCCATCGCTCTCTGCTCATGCCGTTCGCGTTCATTCTCCCGCGCATGTCTCCCGGTGCTCTCCTAGGAGCTTTGTGCGTAAGGACCCTACGCAGATCTCCGTCAGGCCTCCCGTGATGCTTCAGCAACACCAGCGTGCTTCTATTCTGCCTATCGCCTTGGACCTGCAGCTTCATACGTCAGCGCGAAGACGCTGTCCGTGAGCCAGCGCCGGAAGCCCTCGTTGTCTACGAACTGCTTGAACAGCTCTGTGTCGTCCTTGAGCACTGCATTCATCACCCGAGCCAAGGCTTTGTCGTGTTCGATGCGGGCGTTCTGTTTGTCGGAGTTCCTCTTCGCGTTCTGGTAGGCGGTATCAGCAGAGACACGTTCCGGGATGTCCCGGGTGATCAACCGGTGAATGCGGTCCGCATCTGACCAGGGAATATTGCCGAACTGGTCGTTGAAAGCCTTGATAATGTTAGAGAGCCGATCGAGTTCTAGCTCCGGCAGATGGCCGCCACCCGCTGTAGGCACGGGCTCAATCTCGCCGTCGGCGTCCTCAAGCTGAATCCTCATTGCTGCTCTCTTCTCAACGCGGTAGCTGTCCATGTCGATTGCCTCGAGGATTCCCTTTGCGAGGTCTTCCTCGACCGGAGCCGGAAGCTTGGGGACGAGGAAACTAAGGAAGATGGACAGCTTCTCCCACTCGGCGCGGGTGTACGGCAACACCTGGGAGAGGAACCCATACGTCCGCGTGAACGCTTTCGCCTTGCCCTTGAAGTTCACCTGGCCGTCCTCATCCAACTGGTTCCTGTAGACAGCTACGCAGGCATCGAGGATGGGATCGAGCCGATCTCGGTCCGCGCCACTAAGGTAGAGCTCAACAAAAGCGTCCACCTGACCGGGATCGTAGACCTGGTAGCCATCGAGCGCGGCCTTCAGGTCGTGCAGCTTGTCCGGGTCGGTCTCGTCAGCGAGAATCGTGGTGCGGTAGTAGGGCTCGAACGCCTTCTGGATCGTCGTGGCATCGTTCATGAAGTCGAGCACGAACACATCGTGCTTCTTGGGGTGCGCCCGGTTGAGCCGCGAGAGCGTCTGCACAGCCTTGACACCACTGAGAATCTTGTCCACGTACATCGTATGCAGCAGGGGCTCGTCGTAGCCCGTCTGGAACTTGTCCGCGCAGACAAGGAACCGATACGGGTTCTCTTGGATCTTAGATGGGATCTGACTCGAGGGGAAACCGTTCAGAGAAGCCTCGGTGACCTTCGCGCCACCGTAGTCATGCTCGCCGGAGAACGCGACGATCGCACGGTGGGGGCTTCTCCGCTCGACAAGGTAGTCGCGGATGGCGTGGTAGTACTGATTGGCGCGCTCGATGCCGCTCGTCACCACCATAGCACGAGCCTGGCCGCTGATCTTACCCAGGGCAAGCACCTGCTCGTGGAAGTGGTCGACCACGATCTCAGCTTTCAGCCGGATCGCGTGCTCGTTGCCCTCGACGTAGCGACGGAGCTTCTTCCTCGCGCGCTTAGTATCGAACTCCGGATCCCCCTCCACGGTCTTCACCAGCTTGTAGTAGCTCTCCACCGGGGTGTAGCTCTTGAGGACGTCAAGGATGAAACCCTCCTGGATGGCTTGTTTCATCGTGTAGCTGTGGAACGGCAGGTGCCTCACCGTTCCATCGGGTTGGGGCTCCGGCCGGCCGAAGATCTCTAGTGTCTTGTTCTTTGGCGTGGCAGTGAAAGCGAAGTAGCTTGCATTCGGCAGAAGCTTCTTCGCCTCCATGATCCGGTTGATCCTGTCCTCAAAGGTATCGTCCTCGTCTCCCTCTGCGGTTGCCCCAAGTGCCTGGTGCATGGCAGCGGTCGTGCGCCCGCCCTGGCTTGAATGCGCCTCGTCGATGATGATTGCGAAGTGCCTCCCACGGTGCTCGGTTCCGATCTCATCAAGGATGAAGGGGAACTTCTGCACGGTGGAGATGATGATCTTCTTGCCCTCGGCGATGAACCCCCGGAGGTCTCCCGAGCGCTCTGCATGCCCCACCGTCGCCCCCACCTGGGCGAACTGCTTGATCGTGTCCTTGATCTGCTGGTCGAGGACACGCCGGTCGGTGACCACGACAATCGAGTCGAAGACAGTCGCGCCATCCTTCTCCAGTCCGATGAGCTGGTGCGCGAGCCAAGCGATGGAGTTGCTCTTCCCGCTTCCGGCCGAGTGCTGGATAAGGTAGCGCCTCCCAGCACCGACGGCCAGCACATCTGCGAGGAGTCGGCGCACCACGTGCAGCTGGTGAAACCGTGGCCAGATCTGTACACGCTTCTTCCGCCCCGTGGCGTCATCCTTCTTCTCGATGACCTGGGCATAGTTCTCCAGGATGTTCGTCAGCCCCTGGCGGGTGAGGACGCGCTTCCACAGGAAGTCGGTCTTGAGGCCGTTCGGATTAGGAGGGTTGCCCGCTCCGTCTTTCCAGCCTTGGTTGAACGGAAGGAACCAGGAGGCCTTGCCCTTCAGATGAGTGCAGAACCACACCTCGTGGTCATCGACCGCGAAGTGAACCACGCAGCGACCGAACTCGAACAGCTTCTCCCGTGGGTCGCGGTCTCGTTTGTACTGTTCGATCGCGTCCTGGACCGTCTGCTTGGTCAGGCTGTTCTTGAGTTCGAACGTAGCCACAGGTATGCCGTTGATGAACAGCCCGAGATCGAGAGCCAGTCGGGTCTCATCCCGACTGTAGCGGAGCTGCCGGGTCACGCTGAACCGATTGGCTTCGTAGCGTTCGGCGGCCTTCACGTTGCCCGGAGATGGTGTGCCGTAGGAGATGTCGATGTGGTGAGGGCCATGCTTGATCCCATCGCGCAACACGTCGATCGTGCCTCGCTTCGTGACCTCTCCCTGAAGTCGGGCCAGGAACTTGCGGCGTGTCGGTCCGTCTTGGCCCAGGTCGAGTGCCTCGGTCACTTCAGGTTGGGTGTCGCGAAGGAAGGCCGACAGCTGCGCCAGATCCACGCAGTATTCGCGATCGTAGTCGGCCGCATCCCCACAGATCCAACCCGAGCCTCCGTAGGCTGCGGGGCGCTCCCGCAGTGCTCCGTCTCCCGCATCAGCTCGGTCACACGGTTCCCCGGTCAGCGCCTCGCAGATCATCCGCTCCAGACTGCGTTCACTGGTGTCGGTGTTCATCGGGGTGACCACCTCCCGGCCCCCATCAAGTACCCTATCATCTCCCCCCTTCCCTTGGAGAAATCCACAAAGGCAGTTACCAAACGAGCTTCGAAGTCACTTCCGGACCTGCCGCCACACCAGTCCCGGCTGTGATCGCTTCAGCCTCCTCCGTCTGGGGCGCCGACGAGGCTCGCTTGGATGGGGGCGTTGCCAGTGTGGTCCCTATCATCGTCCGCAGCCTCTGTCACCATCAGACATCTCCCTTAGGTAAGCCCGACAACCCCAGAGCCTCGAGTGCATAGCGCGTATCGTCGAATCCATTCGTCAACTCAGCATCTTGAGAAAAATGGTATGAGACGTAGCGACATCGGTCATCCCCCAGAAGACGGTTGAAGAAGTAGCAGGCGTTTGCTTCCGTTCGTGGCGAGGGCATCACGCGGACAAATGGGAGAAGTCGGAGGCCCCGATCGTTGCTTGGATCCAATAGGTACAACGCCCTATCATCCATCCCTTCAATGCTCTCACGCTCAACGGTCTCAAACGGGGCGCTCCTCGTTCCCTGTAGTAGGCGAACCTTGTAGTGGAAGAGTCCGTCGCGGAAGCGCGACTCGCCTGGCTGAATCAACTGGTAGTCCAGCCAGGCTCTCCCGGACACACCTCGACATTGTTGCACGAGGTTGAAGCACTCCGCAAGGACTTTCTGGGCTTGCTTTTCACCGACAGCTCCCACATGGCCTATCCAGTTGTTACGCACGCTGTTCGCTTGTTGCAGCACCTTGAGCAGTTCTGACGAGGAAAGCATCCTCAAGGTCTGTGGGTTGTGCGTTCGATAGAGCGAGGTACAGATATCCAATGCCCCGTCGATCATCGGTCGTAGACGAGCACCCAAGAACTCACATATACACTTCCACGCGCCAAAGGTGCCATGGTCGATGCGAAGACTCTGACCTTCAAGCGCGGATCTGAGTTCAGGCTTATACTGGCTCCAGATCTCCGCGTCCGATGAGAAAGCACTTAAGTGGACAGTGGCAACGAACTCCGCCAAGGCCTCGAAGAAATGCACCAATGCCTCGTACTTCTCACGGGCTGAGCCAGATGTGGCACGGTATCGCCAGAGGACAGAGGCCAGCGGAAACGGCAACGTCTCAAGCCAGTCGTCAAAGCGATCCACTCGGTTCACACTCTCAACTTGCCGAGCTATCTGGTCAACACTCTGCGTATCCGTCCACAGTGTTGCCTCCAACTCATCGATCTCGCCACGGATGGTTGCGATCCGATCGAGCGCGCCGAGTACCTTCTCCTGCGTGGCAAGAGGCGGAAGGTAGAACGTTGCGTTGAGGAGATCAGGTAGGCGCAGATGCTCAATTGTTGTTCCCGTTCGGAGAGTGTCGAGAAATGCCTGTCCAAGCTCACGGTTGAGCAAGTGTGCCACAAAGCGTGCATCTGCGAGATCCGGATTGAGCTGCAGTTGCACATAATTCCTAAGTCGTCCCGAGAGGGTCTCCTGACTGGTGGTGGCCTTCCCGCGCCCTGCCAGCGGGAGGTAGACGCTATTCGGCTTCGCCTGAAGTCTGGCGAACGCAGTCCTGTCCGTCCGTGTTGCGTCGATCACCAGCGCACCCATGGGAACAGGCGCGAATCCCAGACGAGGAACCAAGCGTTGGATTCGATCCTCCGCTTCAATGGAGCGATAGCCTCTGAAGTTAGTCCAGGAGCAGATACGCCCTTGTGCCGGACGGCGCCCTTCCTTGCGAGAAGCCAGGTTATCCACCAACACCCGTTGGTGTGCCGGGTCCTTCGTGTACTGTCCCACGAAGACCTCTCCTTGATCGTAACGTTCGATGATCACCACATAAGCTTCGACTCCTGTGCCTTGCAGGGATCCGCCAGGGAGATGTACGCAGGCGGTCACCACACAACCGAGAACACCTAGCACTTGTCTTACTAGTTCCGATCTTCTCGCCCACAGGAAGGATGTTGGCAAGATGAGTATTGCCTTGCCCCGCTCAGACAACCTTGAGGAGGCCCAGGCTGCCAGGACGTCGGTGAAGTCACCACGTACGTTGCCATCGACGCCCCTGATGGCGACCGGGCTCCTTACTCGTAGCCCGAACGGGGGTTCCGCAACTACGAGATCGTACTGCGACTGTAGCGGAACGTCATCCGCAAGCACATCCCCGGTGAACACCACAGCGCTCTCGGGAAGAACAAGTCGGGCAAGGTCGCTCATACTAGGGTTGATGTCAACCCCGTGGATTACGGATGCCCCCGACGCATCAGCAGCGGCCCTGAGCAGGTAACCCGAACCACAGACCGGGTCCAGTATGGATCCAGCTCCGCACGCAGCGGCGGCTGCCACCTGTCCCATGAAGTCCGCGAGATCGGGAGAGGAGAAGAACTGCCCCCCTATCGCTGAACCTCTTGCAGTGATCCAGGACCGGAGCCTCTGGCGGCGCTCGCGGTGGTCCCGCCCAGCCGCAACCCACTCCCGGATCAGCTCCTCAGGGCGAGAGACACCCCTGTTGGCATCAATGAACTCCCAGAGTTCCTTGCCCGCTTGTCCACTCATGCCCCCACCTCCTCCGGGACGGCATCGGGATCACTGGCGTTCTCATACTCGTCAAGGCAGCCGACGTCGGGCTGCTCGAGCGGCTCCGTGTCGTCCTCAGTCGGCTCATCCGGCAGTCGCGCCGCCGCCTCACGCACATCGAGCTTGCCGGTGACCAAATCGGCGATCAGGCGGGTGCGGAACTCGCGAAGGAGGGCGATCTCTCTCTTGGAACGCTCGATCGTGGCACGAAGAGTTGCG
Source organism: Candidatus Acetothermia bacterium (assembly GCA_003551325.1). Taxonomy (GTDB): domain Bacteria; phylum Bipolaricaulota; class Bipolaricaulia; order Bipolaricaulales; family Bipolaricaulaceae; genus B1SED10-245. The sequence continues at coordinate 10,130 of PUMK01000315.1, forward strand.
GTCTCCTCGTTCTGTGCTTTGACGATCCGGTGCTGCTCTTCGGGAGGGGCTACCGCAATGGTGATCCCCATCAGGCGGTCTTGTGTGAGCTTCGGTTGCGCAGCCCCAGAGAGCCATGGCTGGTAGTTGATGCGCTCCATCACGGCGGCGAGATACTCAAGGTTCCCTCGCCTGATCTTGAGGATGTGAGCGTGGTTATTCACCCAGAACTTGCCGCGAGCGATGATGGCAAGCGGGAGGTTTCGAAGAACTAGATTGGCGCCGTCCTCGGCAATGAGGAGAAGCTCATCGTCGAACAGATAATCGTCCACCTTGTCGATGATGCCAGACGCCCCGTAGTAGTCGTACCGCCGGAGAGTCATGGCTCCGCGTTCTGTAGAACTCAATGGGACGCGGCGCCGATTGAGGCAGAGGAACTCCCTCTTGACGCGAGATACCACCCAATGCTCCGGCACATCCCCCAGCCACTTGACGCCGGAGGGCTTGTAGGCGGAGTAGGGCTTGCCGGTGCGAACGTCAATCTGACCGGTGACAGCGCGGTGGATGATGACCTGCTTCTGCTCCTCCAGTAGCTTGATCAGCTTCTGCTTCGCGCGGATGTACCGCCGAATCCGCCGGTCCGCGTGGTCCAGGAACCGCACGATGGAGGCTTGGTCTGGGGCTGGGGGGACCGCAATTGGCACCGCACCGAAGTCGGGCGTGTAAAGCCGGTTGAAGCCGCTTCCGATCCCCTTCGAAGCTTGCGCAAACTGTCCGACAAGCACAGGCGTCTTGAAGAGCTGCTCGAAGAATCGGACCTCAGAATGCCCTATCGCGGCAAAGACGCTATAGTCCGGGCTCACCAGGCCCTCGCACGCGGACACCGCGAACATCCCAGACCAAGCCTGCATCCTGTTCATGACCAGGTGGCCGGGCCGACAGACCTTGTACTTCGACAGATCTGCGGCACTCGCGAGCTGGTTTGAAGCCTCCGACTGTGGCACTAGCCCCCTTTCTCTGGTCAACGAAAGGAGCAAGCCGCTGCCGTCTCCACTTCGTTCGTCTTGCTCGCGGAAGAGAGTCTTGATGCGCTGAACGCTCCAATGCCTCGGCACTTCCCCCAGCCACGGCACACCGGAGTCCTTGTACTGATGATAGGAGTCCAGGCCGCCGATCATGAAGCCGCCTCCTGTGCCAGCCTCTCGGGGTCCCAAATCTGTTCGGCAAGTCGGCGATAGAGATCCTGCCGGGTGTCTAGATCGGCCTTCTTGAACTCGAAGTGAGGCCGGAAGGGAAGCCCACTCTCCTTCACGAACCGGGCGAAGCCTGGGTCGCACTCGTAAGCGTCCTCGTGCAGGCTCTGAGCGAGCAGGTTCTGCTTGAGGTAGTGCTTGCGCTTTTCCGCATAGGGGAGATCGCCATAGCTTGCGTTGAAGCTCTTCGGCAAGAGCAGAAGGCCGCCGACTCGGTTCCGATACTCAGCGAAGTCGGCCGGGTGAGCGAAATCGTCCGTGTGGCGCTCGGGATGGTCAGCCCATACGTGCTCGACTTCGTAGCCGTGTCTGCCACGCCGCTGGATGTACTCGGAGTAGTGTGATGCACGCCCCGAGCGGGTCTCGACGTAGTCCGTCATGCGGGCAAGCATGCGGTGGATCTGGCGGCCGTTTGAGCCGTGGAGGTAGAACCGCTCGTTTTTGGCGAAGGTGTCTTCGTCCGCAGATAGCCGGTCCCCTAGGAGCTTCACTAGCGCTGTGACGTCCTGGCCGCGGATCTCCCGCATGACAAGGAACATGGTGTACTGCATCGTCGAGTAGTCGATGGCACGCCAGTTCCAAATGCGGCGGGTGATCAGAATGTCCAGAAAGGCAGCAACGATGCGGAGCTTCCGCAAGATCTCCCGCTCGTTGTCGGTCCGGCAGAGTGGGGAGAGTAGAACCGGAAACTGAAGGGTGAAGTTCTGCTGGGCATTGTAGTGGAGGACTTCAAGTCCCAATGTGAGCGTCTGGGCTGCCTTCCTGATCCGCGCGTACCACTGCGCGTAGAACGCGAAATCCTCCTGGATGAAGCGCGCGAATTCGGCGCTGGTCTTGAGCCCGAGGGACACCTCGTGGTCCCGGACCCAACGGTGGAACTCGGTTCCGATGAGGTCGAAGTCCCGGGGTTGGGCATTCCTCTTGCGTTCGCGAGTGCTCTCGGCGTACTGGCTGCGCAGCCACGCCTTGATGCCGTCAGCGTCCTCTTCCTTGCCGATCGCGCGGAGTCCCTCGACGTGTCTTCGCCAGACGTGGCTCGCGGCGTTGCGCCGGTCGCCATCGGTGATGTTGGCGAGGAGGTAGCCTTTCAGCATGTCTGTGGGCGTAAGCGAGAGCCCGCGGTCATTCATGGTCTCAAAGATGGTGTAGGCATCGCCGTCGGAGTAGGCGGTGATCTCAACGAGGTGGACGTTTTCGATTAGCCAGTCAGCGAAGTACGGCAACGCCGCGCCACGCAGCTCCTCAGGGAAGATCTCCTCAATGTCCTGGTACCGCTGCAGGACGTTGGCAACGGACTCGGGCTGGCCATTCTCGTCGAACACAGCGCCGGTGAACAGCGCGTCCATGCAGGCAGCGCGTTCCTCAACATCGAGGTTGAACGACCTCCTCCCGAACCTCTGCGAGAAGATAAGGTCAGCCAGTTGGCCCTTCTGCTCGTCATCATCCAGCTGGCGGTAGAGGTGGATCAGCAGCAGCGTGAGTGTGGTGAGGCGCTGCTGGCCATCGATCAGGAACTTACGACCGTCCTTGTCACTGATGATGATCGAACCGAGGAAGTAGTGGCCATACTGCTCCACCGCGCTCCGCTCGTTCCCTGGTTCATGGCTGTCGTTGAACCTCTCGACCAAGTCTTCGATCAGCTGGGAGACATGTCTGGTCTCCCAGCGATACTCGCGTTGGTAGTAGTCGATGGCGTACTTGGCTCCTCCCAAGAGGGCACGCAGGTTCTTGGCGTCACCGCGAACCTGCCTCATGACCCGGCTCCTCCCAGGATTTCCTCCAACAACCCCTCCGTCTCCTTCTCCAGCGCCAGGATGTCGGCGCGGATCTCCTCCAGCGTCCGCAGCGGCTGCGGCTTGTAGAAGTAGCGGGTGAAGCTGATCTCATAGCCGACTTTGACGCTGTCCGGTACGTACCAGGCGTCCGGGATGTGTGGCAAGACTTCACGCTTCAGAAAGGCTTCGATGGCTGCACGGGTGTCGGCTTCGGTGGGGAGGTAGCCGGGCGTTGCACCCTCGGGACACTCCAGGAAGCTGATCTGCTCCGTGTCCCGCAGCTCCGTGTCGGGCTCGTACTCGACCACGTCAGGCTTGCCGCCGATGCTGGCTTCGAACAGGCCACGGGGCGGATCAGCTGGCGTCCCCTTCTTGTGGATCTTCTTGATGACCGACGGGGCGTCCTCCGCGCGTTCGTGCGTCTCCTTGAGCGCCTTGACCTCCTTGGCGGCGTAAGCCCGCTCGGGGTCGATGCCCTTCAGGCGCAGCGGGCGCTCGACAGTCACCTTCCAGTACCCGAACGCAGAGTTGGGGAAGATCCTTGACTGCTCGGTCTCTTCGAACTTCAGGAATGTCTCGCAGACGCGGGTGATGTCCTCGTCCGACAGTTCGCAGTTCTTCTTCCCGAGGTTCTTGCGGAGGGGCTTGAACCACTGCGTGGCGTCGATCAGCTGCACCTTGCCCTGGCGATGCTTGGGCTTACGGTTTGAGAGCACCCAGATGTAGGTCGCTATGCCGGTGTTGTAGAACATGTTGAGCGGAAGCGCGACGACAGCTTCAAGCCAGTCGTTCTCGACCATCCAGCGGCGGATGTTGCTCTCTCCTTGCCCGGCGTCACCGGTGAAGAGAGAGCTACCATTGTGTACCTCGGCGATACGGCTGCCCAGGTGGGTCTCGTGCTTCATCTTGGAGAGCATGTTGGCCAGGAACAGCATCTGTCCGTCCGAGGACCGTGTGATCAGCGAGTACTCGGGATCACCGCCGTGCTCGATGATGAACCGGGGGTCCTTGATGCCGCCCTTACCCCCCATGCGTTCTAGGTCGCTCTTCCAGCTCTTGCCGTAGGGTGGATTGGAGAGCATGAAGTCGAACTCACGGGACGGGAAAGCATCGTTGGAGAGTGTTGAGTGCTCAGGCCCACCAACGATGTTGTCCGCTGCGTCTCCCTCCCCTTTGAGCAGAAGATCGGCCTTGCAGATCGCGTAGGTCTCGGCGTTGATCTCTTGACCGAAGAGATGGGTGGAAACCTCCTTCCCGTGCTCGGCGGCCAGCTCCTGGAGCGTCTCCTCGGCGACTGTCAACATGCCCCCTGTGCCGCACGCACCGTCGTATAGGAGATACGTGCCCGACTCGATGTCGTCAGCGATCGGAAGGAGGACGAGCTGCGCCATGAGGCGAACGGCATCCCTTGGTGTCCAGTGCTCGCCAGCCTCCTCGTTGTTCTCCTCGTTGAAGCGTCGGACTAGCTCCTCGAACACCGTACCCATACCATGGTTGTCGAGACCGGAATGCTTGACGGTCCCATCTCCGTTCAGTACGGGATCGGGACTCAGGTTGATGTTTGGGGAGAGGAACCTGCCGATGAGTGTTCCCAGCGCATCCGCCTTGGAGAGGCGTGGGATTTGATTGCGGAACTCGAAGCTGTCCAGGATGTCCTGGACGTTGGGCGAGAACCCATCCAGGTAGGCCGCGAAGTCCGCCCTTAGTTGCTGCTGGCTAGCACGGTTCCGGAGATCTCGCAGTGTGAACGGCGATGTGTTATAGAAAGCTTGACCTGCGGCCTGGCGCAAGGCTTGGTCTTGGTTGCTGATGCCGGCTGCATCCAGCGCGGCCTTCATCTCGAGGACGGCCTGCTTTGTGGGTTCGAGCACCGCATCCAGCCGACGCAGGACGGTCATGGGAAGTATCACGTCGCGGTACTTGCCCCGGACGTAGAGGTCGCGTAGGACATCGTCGGCGATGGCCCAGATGAAGTTAGCGATCCAGTTGAGGTTAATGGGGTCTTTGTTCACCTGCTCACCTCCGTGATCGCGCTCTCCTACCTAGATCTGCCTTGCTAAGCTCTTCCAGCGAACCGAGCGAAGGTATTGTCATCTCCGCTCATGAGATGGTAGCTGACCAGGGAGGCGCAAGCCAAGAGGACGGCCCAGGATACCAGTCGTTAGTGCGTTCTCATGTTCGCCATCTGGGTCGTTCGCGTGCCTGTTCAGAACGCACAGAACCACAGGTCAACGAAAAGGAGGGGAAGGATTGTCCTTCCCCTCTTGGGTACTACGTAAGAGCTGTCTCTGCAGGGGTCTTGAGCTCGCCGAGGATGGTGCTGAGGCACCGTTCGACCCTTGGGAGCAGTCTTCTGACTGCTCCAGCAGGATCGTCGTGGTAGGCTCGGATGTACGCCCAGGCATCGCGGTCGATCGTGCTGCCATAGACCCTCGCGAGCACCGCTGCCCCGAGCTCTGCTACTGCTTCCTGGTCTGGATCTTGGCCGCCCTGAAGCGGTGCGATCCGGGCGTCAGCTGCGTGCACGAGCTCGTGGAAGAATGTCCCATGGTCTTCGGTAAACAGCGTGATCCGCTTGCGGGTGGGGCTATAGGATCCCCGGATCCCGTAGGATCCACCGGGCAAGGGCTGGTAGTCGATCGTGATCCCCCACGCAGTGGCCACCTCTTGAAGTGGAGGGAGTGCCGGCGGCTCATAACTCCGCACGGGTTTTCCTTCGGTATCCTCAAGCCGGAAGACCGGCACGGCACGGAAACCTGTCAGCTTCTCCCGCTTGACCTCAAGTCCTTTCTCATCGGTCTCGGTGACCGTGTACGTGCAGGGAGCGAGGATGAAGAACGCCCGGGCACCCTTGGTGATCGAGCGGCCTGCTCCTTTCCACTGGAGGAATGTGCGCGCGTCGCTCGTCCCGTGAAGCCATACGATCAGCCGGTTACCCCACGACCACGTGTCAACGGGGCGGTCACCGGCGCGGATCAGCGTCGCTGCCATGCCTCCGATCAGCTTCTCGGGCTCCAAGAAGAGATCCACAAGCTCGTGAAGCACCGCACGTGCCTTGTCCGTTGTCATGCGTCCGCCACCTCCTTGAGAAGTCACGCCAAAGAAAGAGGGGGAAGTAGCAACGCCACTCCCCCCGAACGATCTGACCCAGGAGAACAAGGCTCCCGGTCAGAAGTGCTTCAGTCTCAGGGTGTCGATCCCTTGCCGCGCTTGGGCTCGGAGTTACATCTCGCCCCGTTCCTTGAGGGAGACAAAACCCCCAGAACTCAGGATTAGGTGATCGAGCACTCGGATCCCGAGGATCGAGCCGGCTTTTGCGAGCCTCTTTGTGAGCTCGAGGTCTTCTGGGCTTGGCTCGAGCGTCCCGGAAGGGGGGTTGTGGGCAAGGATCACCCCTGCTGCGCGGTCCGTGAGAGGATCGGCAAACACTTCGCGGGGATGGACCACGGTGCCATCGAGGATCCCGACCGTGATCCAGCGTGTCCGGATCGGCCGGCCCGCAGAGGTCAAGCTCATCACGGCAAACACCTCTTGGGGCATCGCTTGGATCGATGTGAACCATGGGACAGCATCCCGCGCGCACTGGATCGGCTCGCCTTCGAAGGGTGCTGCCGGTTCACGTGTCGTATAGACGAGCGATCCGTCGACGAACACCTCGAGCCTCTGCCTATCCGTGACCATGTGGCCTACCTCCTTTTGAACTTGCCTCTCGTAGGGACCCGGCGTGCCCGGCAAGGTTTCGCTTCGGGCTTCCGCTTCACCTCTTCGGGGGCTTCCGGTTTCGCCTCAGGGGCCTTGCCGTTCCTACCGTTCTTGTAGGATTCGTAGACCTTGGCCTTGACGAACCTCACGATGGGCTCAACCTCTTCAGGGGGTAGGTCGGCCAGCATCTCTCGGAGCTCGCGCTCAACGTCCCGGATGTACCCCATGGTCAACGCACCTCCTTGGGGGCTTCTCCCGTCTCATTGCTTTCCGCACCTGGGGAGGAGAGCCCACGGACACCCGGGAGGCGTAGCTGCCCGGGATGGAGTGATGGCGCCGGCTCGATGTGAAGACAGGCTCCGCGTGCAACGACACGGAGTCCGCCGGCATGAAGGGAACGGGCGTTCCGAGACGAGAGTTCATCCCAGAGAGCCGCTTCCAGTGTGGGAATCTCTTCAGCGAGACGACGGCGGAAGTGGAGACTGCGCACAGTCCTTGAAAGAGCAGAAAGGTGCAAGGTAGATCACCTCCCGAAGACGGGCAAGTACGCCTTCGGGAGACCCCTTCCCTCTTCTTGGGGGAGACCCAGACGTGCCGCGAGGGGCACGTGGCGCGAAGAGGGAAGGCCCCTATATTATACCACACTCTCAGCAATAGACAATACGGGAACGCAGTCCTAGTCTTAGAAAACGCCCACCGTTCGCCTCGGTCGCCTTCCATCTTCCGTCACTCGGGCACCCTTCCCCCGGGCTGACGGCGGAGCGGTCTTCAGCGCTTGGGTGCGTATGGTGAGGACCCCCGGCCGGTGTGGGCGGTGCGCTCGATGGTGGCGAACCAGCGGTCGATCTTCCGTTCAACCTCGGACCTCGGCGTTGCGTACCGCTCCCGTGAAAGGCGCACGATCGTCTCCCGGTGATGCCTCTGAGGGACTTCTCTTGGCGGCAGGACGTCCGCGCTGAAGGGGCGACTCGTGAGCGCGTCGATCGCGAGCCTTAGGTACACCGAGTGCGGTGGAATCCGCACGAAGTCGCTTTTCGAGAGTTCAGGCAAGAATTCCTTCTCGAGCTCCTCGGCATCCCCTGCTCCGACCCGGAACGCAATCAGCGTTCCCACGTTCCCGAGGATCGCTTCCTTCAGGGGCTTCTCGAGCTGCCCAAGGTACTGATGGGCAAGCGTCAGGTTCAGCCGGTACTTCCGGGCCTCAGAGAGGATCTCGCCGAACGAGCGCGTGGCGAAGTTCTGAAACTCATCGCAGTAAAGGTGAAAGTCCCGGCGCTCAGCTTCGGGGGTATCGACCCGCTCCATCGCCGCAAGCTGAAGCTTCGTGATGAGGAGGCTCCCCAGGAGCACCTGGTTCTCCTCGCCGATCGCCCCTTTGGGGAGACTCGCGATGAGGATCTTCCCCTCGTCCATCAAGGCACGGAAGTCGAGCTTCGAGCGTGCTTGTCCGACGATGTTCCGGACAAGAGGGGAACTCAAGAACGCCCCTACCTTGTTGAGGACGGGGGCGATCGCCTCCGCTCGGAACCCTGCTTGGTAGCCCGAGAACTCGCTCCGCCAGAAGTCGCGGACCTTGGGGTCCGTCACCCGGGCGACCACCTTCTCTCGGAAGCGCTCATCACAGAGAAGCCGGGGGATCCCGAGCATCGTGGCTCCAGGGACCTCAAGGAGTGAGAGAATGCTGTTTCGGAGGATATGGGCCATCCGAGGGCCCCAGGAGTCAGAAAAGAGCTTCTCAAAGACGCTCATCAAGGATGCAGCAACGAGATGGCGCTTGTCAGCGCCCACCTGTTCGAAGGGGTTCAGGGCGCAGGGGCAGGCGAGGTCCTGCGGGCCAAAGAGAACGACGTCGTTGAGCCTTCTTCTTGGGACAAACCGAAGCACCCGCGCGGCAAGGTCGCCGTGCGGGTCAAGCACCCCAACCCCCCGGCCTTGCTCGAGATCTTGGACGATCATGTGCTCAAGGAGGGTCGTCTTCCCCAT
>PUMK01000201.1 GCA_003551325.1 Candidatus Acetothermia bacterium
GTACCTCGATGAGCAGGACCGTCCGCAGCTTCTCTCGGACGTGGAGATCACCCAGACGTGGCAGCTTGGGGGGACGTGGCTTCTTGATGGGATCTGGCAAGAGCTGCGGCTTGATCGGTTCTTCGGCGAGGCGTTGGCCGAGCGGGCGTACGAGCATCCGGTGGAGCGGGCGTTGTTCGCGCTTGTCTGTCAGCGGGCTCTTGCTCCTGGCTCGAAGCTCGCCGGCAGCCGCTGGAGCGGGGCCACGGCATGGATCCCAGGGCTGGAGGGTGGCGGGGAGGAGCTCTCTGTCCATCACCTGTACAGAGCGATGGACTTCCTCGACCGGGCGATGCCGGAACTACGGGATCACCTCTACTTCCAGGTGACGGATCTTCTGAACGCTGACGTGTCGGTGTTGTTCTACGACACGACGACGGTGAGCTTCTACCTGGATGAGGAAGATGGGGATGAGGGTTTGCGCAAGCGCGGGCACTCCAAGAAGCACAGGCCGGACCTACCGCAGATCGTGGTGGCGTTGGCCATCAACCGCGATGGTCTTCCGGTCAGGCACTGGGTATTCCCTGGGAACCGTGCGGACGTGTCCACGGTGGAAGAGGTGGTGCGGGACCTCAAGGATCTGCGGCCGCGGAGGTTTCTGTTCGTGGGGGACCGGGGGATGGTGAGCCAGGCGAACGTGGATTGGCTGGAGTCACGGCGATTGGGGTACCTCCTTGGCTGTCGGATGCGGAGCGACGCGACGGTGGACGCGCACGTGTTGGGAATACGAGGTCGGTACCGGGAGGTGCGCCCGGGACTCGGGGTCAAGGAGACCACGGTCACGGAGGGTGCACGCACGACGCGCTACCTTCTGTGCCGGGACACAAGGAGGGTCGAGCATGACGCCCGGGTACGTGGGGAGATCGTGGCCACCCTGGAGGAGGAGCTGTCGCGTAGTCGCCGTGGTGAGGGGCACACGAAGAAGGATTGTCAGCTCCTCAGCCGGTCTGGGTACGCCCGCTTCCTCAAGGAAGGGAAGGGTGGCCGGCTGGCGATCGACCGAGGGAAGGTTCGTGCCGAGCAGCGCCTGGATGGTAAGTACGTGCTCGTGACGAACGAGTTGACAGCGCCGCCCGAGGAGCTCGTGCTCGGGCACCGGCAACTCGCACTGGCGGAGAGCGCGTTCCGTACGATGAAAAGCCTTTTGGAATTGGAACCCATGTACCATCGGACGGAGGCGCGCCTCACCGCCCACGCCCACCTCTGTGTGTTGGCGTATCTCTTGACGCGGGTGGTGGAGAACAGAACGGACGTGTCCTGGGAACTCCTGCGGGAAGAACTCCAGCGGGTGTCGCTGAGCGCGCTGGAGACGGAGCAGGCGACCGTGCTGCGTTCGAAGCGGTTGACCGCAAGAGAAGCGGACATTTTCAAAGAGAGCGCGGTGAGCCCACCCCCCAGGATCATCGGAATCCGCTGAGCGTCAAGCTTTAGCCCCGTTCGGCCCGAATACGCCTTGTTGTACACACCCCTCTTGTACATCGCACGATTCTCTTGTCCATTTCCTGCTCACAGCGATCCGTGTTAGCACCCACTGTCGAACGTCTGCCAAGGCGGAAGATGCACGAGCCTTGGTTGTGCGGTTGGGCTAGCTCTGCTTCTCCCCGTCGGCTGCACGCACGCGCCCTCAGGGGTACTGCTGCGCACATCGAGGTGGGCGTTCACGAGCATCTCAAGAGGCCAGGGGCGGGGCATGTGTCCCCGGCCCTCCGGTGGGCACAAATGCACTGCTGGCTGGCTTACATCACTGCGCCGGAGGCGTCTCCACCGCGTGTGAAGAAGGCGCCCCCGGCCTCTGCCCGTGCGATCGATCGACGGCTGTGTGCGTAGCCCGAGGCAAACCACGAAGCCGCTACGGTGGCGGCATCCGTTCGAGGAACTCGAGGTAGTCTGAATCGGTGGTCAGGATGATGCGCGTGTCCTCTATCAGTGTGTGCCTGTAGGACTCGAGCGTGCGCCAGAAACGGTAAAACTCGGGATCTTGGTTGTACGCCTGGGCGTAGATCTCCAAGGCCTGCGCGTCGCCTTCACCGCGTATTTGCTCGGCTTGCCGTCGCGCCTCGGCGAGGAGGATCTCCACGTCCCTGTCGGCGGATGAGCGGATCTGCCGGGACTGCTCGTCCCCCTCGGCGCGGAGCTGCGCAGCGATCCGCTCGCGGTCGGAACGCATCCGGGCGAACACGGCGCGCTCGATCTCGGTGGGAAGGTCGGCTCGCTTGATCCTTACATCGATCAGCTGGATGCCGAACTCCTGAAGCTTGGCACGGCTGAGTTCGGTGACCTGTTGCAGGAAGTCACGCCGCATCTCCGACACGATCTCCTCGAGCGTGTGCTTGGCAAGGAGGTTCCGCAGGTCTGAGTAGACGAGGTCATCGATCCGGCTCTGTGCACTGCTCAGTCGCCCGCCGGTCGCCTCGATGAAACGCCGGGGATCGCCGACGCGCCAGATGGCGTAGTTGTCGATCACCAGGCGTACCTGGTCCGAAGTCAGGATGTCGCGGGGTTGAATGTCGTAACTGAGGACGCGATCTTCCACGTAGACGATTCTCTGGACGAACGGGACCTTGAAGTTGAGGCCTGGCTCCTCAACGATGCGCACGATCTCACCGAACCGCAAGACGGCCGCTTTCTGCGTTTCGTCGACGGTGAACGTGAACAGGTTGAAGGCGACGATCAGCGCGACGGCCACGATGGCAAACGTGATAAGCGTCCTCATCGCCCATCACCTCCCGGGCCGTCGAGGTTCAGCAACTTGAGCACCCCTTCGGTGCCCTCGGACAGGATCGTCTTGTCCATCCCCGGAAGGATCTCCTCCATCGCCTCGATGTACAGGCGCGTGCGCGTGACTTCCGGTCCGAGCTCGTAGCGCGCCAGGATCTCGACGAACCGGGCCACATCGCCCTCGGCCCCCTTGATCCGCGTCTGCTTGTAGGCTTCCGCTTGGTTGGCGATCTCGCGCGCCTGTCCACGGGCCCGTGGCAGGATGTCGAAGGCGTACTCCTCGGCCTGGTTGATCAGTTTCTCCTTGTCCTGGCGCGCGCTGTTGACGTCGTCGAACGCGGAGACCACGTCGGCCGGCGGCTTGACATCCTGCAGCTGGACGTTGCTGATGGTGATGCCCGCCCCGTACGTATCGAGCAGCTCTTGGAGCGAAGTCAGCGTGTCCGCACCGATCAGGTCACGCTCCTCGGTCAGGGTTTCGTCGAGCGTGCGTGTGGCTACCTGCTCGCGCAAAACGGCCTCGGCCGCTTGCTTCACCATGCTGGTCGGGTCGGTCACGTTGAACGCGTACAGCTCAGGCTCCTTCACCCGGTACTGCACGACGATTTCCACGTGGGTGATATTGCCGTCACCAGTCAGCATCAACGCCTCGCTCTCGACGGTCGTGTAGCGCGGGTTCGGCGGGGGCGAGACGGTGCGGAAGCCGATCTCTGTGGTGCGAATCTCCAGGATATTGGCGATGACAACCCTATCGATCGGCGAGGGCAGGCGGTAATGCAGTCCTGGACTGGCGGTAGCCACGTGGCGCCCAAAACGCATGACCAGCCCGACTTCGGAAGGGCCAACCGTGAATATACCGGTCGCCAAGTAGATCCCGATGGCGATGACGATGAGGATCCAGGCAAACCTTGTCCGGAACGCGGGAAGCTGGGGTCTCCGTGGCCGCCCGTGCTCACGGTCACTGTCCTTCTGCCCCTCAGGGTCAAGCAGACGATCGAACAGACGGTCGAAGAAATCGGACATGATCAACTCCTCAGCTACCTACACCGTACCGGGCGCCGAGTCAAGGCGCAAGGTGAGCTACGGGAGCGCACTGGAGAAGAGGTGTTTGATCTTCGCAGTCTGATCGCGCCATCCTACAATAGCCTGCCCGTTCATCAACTGGGCCCACAAAGGAAGTCTGCGTGCTGGACGTACTTCAGCAGATGACAAGTCCCTACACGGCGCAAGGTGCGGTGTTCTACGCCGCGGTCTACCTCGTTGCCGCGTGGCTCAGCTGCAGGTTGGTTCGGAGTGGCTCCAGGTTGAGAGCCAGGATCTGGGCGGGCATGCCTTCCCCGAGCACACGGACCGGCTGCGGGCACAAGACCGACGCCAACACGAGGCAATGATCAAGCAAGCCTGTCCTGTCGGGGTTCGGCCAAGAATCCTCTTCCGATCAGGCTTCTGTACTCCCTACTGGACAACTTTCGAACCCCGCTGGAGGATAGCTGAACTCCGCAGATAGGCACAGACAGCCAGTAAGGAAACCGCCGACGCTTCAGCCCCTGACCCATCGGCGGCGGCCGCAGAATACGACTCGATCAGAGCATCACAGTTGTGCTCTATGTTAGAGCAAATGCGGGGCATTCCCGTGACCCGGAACACTGACAGAGCTCGACGAAATCACTTCCGAAATCCACTCCCCTTCTTCGGAATGGACAGCCCCAGGCAGATCTTGGGGGCCAGCTTGTAAGGGATCTCGGGCTCACCCAACCTTGTTCAGGGGGGCTGTCCTTTCGGGCCTGTCGAGGAAAGCCTATCTGGAAAGACCTCACTGGTACGCCCGAGTGGACGAACTTGGAACCTCTCCGTGGCCGAGGGCGGAGCATGCCCAGATAGTCCTCGCTGCTCCTGGCA
>PUMK01000180.1 GCA_003551325.1 Candidatus Acetothermia bacterium
CTACCAGTTCGTTCCGCTCCTCATGGCACTCCGTCAGAGCCCCGTCAGGCTTCTCATCGCTGACGACGTTGGGGTGGGGAAGACGATCGAAGCCCTGCTCATCGCGCGTGAGCTCCTGGCCCGCGGCGAGGTCCAGCGCGTGGGTGTCCTGTGCCCACCGTACCTCTGCGATCAGTGGCAAGACGAGCTCTGGAGCAAGGCCCACATCGAGGCGCCGGTGGTGCGCTCAGGAACCGCGGCCAGGCTCGAGCGCGGCCTCCCTGGCGACACGAGCCTGTTCGCCCACCACCAGCACTTCGTGGCCAGCATCGACCTCGTCAAAGGAGACCGTTACCGCCATAACTTCCTCCAGCACTGCCCGGACATGATCATCGTCGACGAGGTCCACGGGGCGGCGGAGCCTCCCGGTGGCCGCGGCGGCAAGACGCAACAGCAGCGGCACGAGCTCTTGAAACGGGTTACGGCGGACCAGGGCCGCCATCTGCTCCTCCTCAGCGCCACCCCTCACAGCGGGGTCGAGCGCTCGTTTCTTTCCATCCTGGGCCTTCTCAACCCCGACTTCGGAGAACTCGACTTCGATGCCATGAGCGAGCAGGAACGCCGGAGGCTCGCGCGCCACTTCGTCCAGCGCCGACGGGCCGATGTCGCCGACTGGCTCGGCGATCATACCCACTTCCCTGAGCGTCGCTCCCAGGAGGTGACCTACCGGTTCGCCTCCGACTACCGTGGCCTCTACGACAGAACGTACGCCTTCGCCCGTGAGCTCGTCCAGTCTGCAGAGACCCTATCCGGCTGGGGTCGGCGCATGCGCTTTTGGTCGGCGTTGTCGCTTCTCCGCGCGGTCGGTTCTTCACCGGCTGCGGCCGAGACCGCATTCCGCGAGCGCATTCAGCGCCTCGATGATGCTGCGCTCGCCGAAGGAGAGGAGACGGGCGAGGAAGACCTCATCCAGGGTATGGTGCTCGACCGATTCCAGGAGGGCGCGGAAGGAGAGAGCCTACCCAGCGCCTTCCTCGTGCGCGACGATGGGGACCGACGTCGGCTGGGTGATCTTGCCCGCCTCGCTGCAGGGCTTCGCGGCTCCCAGGACCAGAAGTTCAGCGACGTATCCCGCAAGGTGGACGACCTGCTCCGGGGCGGGTTCCACCCGATCATCTGGTGCCGGTTCATCGCCACCGCGCACTACGTGGCCGAGGAACTCGAGCGGGCTCTTGGCGATTGTCATCCCGGGCTCAAGGTATCCGCGGTCACCGGTGAGCTACCCGACGAGGAACGCAGGCTCAAAGTGGAGGAGCTCGGCAAGAGCAAGAAGCGCGTGCTCGTGGCCACCGACTGCCTGAGCGAGGGCGTCAACCTTCAGGAACACTTCACTGCCGTCGTTCACTACGACCTTCCGTGGAACCCCAACCGCCTCGAACAGCGCGAGGGCCGTGTGGATCGCTTCGGCCAGGAGGCCAAAGAGGTACACGCGCTCCTCGTCTACGGTGAGGACAATCCCGTGGATGGGGCGGTGCTCGAGGTGCTCCTGCGCAAGGCGCGGGACATCCACAAGCGCTTGGGGATCTACGTGCCCGTTCCCGTGGACAGCGAGTCCGTTCTTGAGGCGGTGATGCAGTCGCTCTTCTTCCGTGCTCGCACAGCGCTTCCACAGCTCGATCTCTTTGGCGACGACGAACAGAGCCGCCAACGGCTGCAGCGCTTCCACACCGTATGGGATGGCACTGCGGACCGTGAACGCAAGAGCCGCACCCGGTTCGCTCAACACACGATCAAGCCCGATGAAGTGGCGCGCGAACTCGAGCAGACCGATCGGGTGCTGGGTACGCCCGAGGGTCTGGCGCATTTCCTTCGTACGGCCTGTGCCCGTCTGGGGGTGACCGCCCGCGATACGGGGCAGGGGCTCCTCGAGCTCGTCCCGAGCAATCTCCCCGAGTCCGTACAGGCTCGGCTGGGGGAAGCACCCGACTGTTGGCGCGTTGCCTTCAGCTCACCCCCACCGAAGGGCACAACCTACATCGGCCGTAACCATCCGCTCATCGAAGGCCTCGCCGAGCATCTCATGGACCTTGCCCTCTACCCGGCGGACGAACACCCGCCCGCGGCCCGCTGCGGGGTGATCCGTTCTGACCAGGTTCGCCTACGAACGACCCTCCTCGTCCTCCGCCTCCGCTACTTCCAGAAGAGCCTGCGCCAGGCGCCCGTCCTCGCCGAGGAAACGCTTGTATGGGGGTTTGCAGGAATCCCACCGGGTATCGAAGCTATTTCTCCTGACCAGGCGGCGGAGCTCCTCGACGGACTCCGCGCCAGCGCCAACGTCGCCCCCGAGGAGAAGCGCAGGCTCCTAGAGGAGACCCTGGGTTGGAGGGAGCAGCTCCAGGCCCCCCTCGCCGCCTTGGCCCGAACGCGAGCCCAGGAGCTCGAGGCGATGAACCGACGGCTCCGGGAGCACGTCTCCGGCCTCCCTGTACGTGTGGAGCCGCACCTTCCCCCCGACCTTCTCGGCGTCCTCGTCGTCCAGCCTGTGCCCCAAGGGGTGGGGCGATGAAGGTCCTCACCATACGGCTCGAGGGCGGTGTCCTCGCTCCGGACATCCTGGACAAGCTCACCGAGCTTCCCGGCCAGAAGCCCAAGGACTTCGGACTCGACGGCCGGCGCACCATCGTCGACGAGGCCTCGACGGCCTGGGCTGACGCCAAGTCCTTCTGGGATAGCTATCAGCGCCGTCTGCGTCGCGCCGACGAGGCCTCCCAGACCACCGTGACCCGCGAGCAGTGGGTCCTCCCCTTGCTCGAGACCCTTGAGTACAAGCTCACCTTCCAGCGTGCGGGCTCCGTGGTCGAAGGGGAGATCTACCCCATCTCCCACCGCGCGGGCGACGGCGACGAGGCGCCCCCAGTGCACATCGTCGGCTCCGATCAGGACCTTGGCCGACGTCCGCCGGCCGGCCGCGGCCGTAAGTCGCCCCACGCCCTCCTCCAGGAGTACCTCAACCGCACCGAGCACCTGTGGGGCATCGTCACCAACGGGCAGACGCTCCGTATCCTGCGGCAAGCCCCGTACGTCGCCCGCCAGGCCTACATCGAGTTCGACCTTCAGGCGATGCTCGAGGGCGACCAGTTCGACGAGTTCATCCTCCTTCTGCGCCTCGCCCACCGCACGCGCCTCCCCCGGACTGTGGCCGACGCCAAGGACTGCCTGCTTGAGCAATACCACCAGCAGGCGATCGACGAAGGCAGCCGCATCCGCGACGGGCTGCGCAAAGCTGTGGCGAAGGCTATCCTGTGCTTGGGAGACGGATTCCTCCGGCATCCGAAGAACGGCGCTCTCCGCGACCAGGTCCGCTCGGGCGTGCTGAGCCCGCGGGATCTCTACCGCCAGCTCCTCCACCTCGTGTACCGGCTGTTCTTCCTCCTGGTCGCCGAGGAGCGCGGCCTTCTCACGGAGAACCCGTTGTACCAGCGGCACTACAGCATCACGCGCCTGCAGGGCCTCGCCGCCGATCCGCCCACCGCGCCCCAGCGGTTCGACGACCTCTACCTCTCCCTCCGTACCCTGTTCCACCTTCTCCGGAAGGAAGAGCTTGCCGATTTGCTGGGGCTTCCGGCCTTGAACGGCGACCTCTTCTCGCCGATCGAGATGCCCGAGCTCGAGGAAGCGCACCTCACAAATGCCGAGCTACTCGATGCCGTCTACCACCTCTCCTACTACGTGCCCCGTGAGGAGAAGGTCCGGCGGCGGGTGAACTACGCCGCCCTCGACGTCGAAGAGCTGGGGAGCGTCTACGAGAGCCTGCTCGAACTCGAGCCTGTGCTGACCGAAAGCGGGGCTGTCCCGCGCTTCTCGTTCAGCACGGGTAGCGAACGAAAGTCTACTGGCTCCTACTACACACCCCGGGAACTCGTGCACGAACTCGTCGAGTCGGCCCTCGTACCCGTGGTCGCCGAGCGCCTTGACGCCTGCAAGAACGATGACGAGAGAGAGGAGGCGATCCTGTCGCTGTCCGTATGCGATCCGGCCTGTGGATCGGGGCATTTTCTTCTGGCCGCTGCCCGCCGACTGGGCCGCGAGCTCGCCAAGGTACGCACCGGTGAGGAAGAGCCTTCACCTGAGACCACACGGGAAGCAACCCGTGACGTCATCGCCCGCTGCATCCACGGTGTGGACAAGAACCCCCTGGCGGTCGAGCTCTGCAAGGTAGCCCTGTGGATCGAAGGGCACACCAGGGGGAAGCCGCTCAGTTTCCTCAACCACCGCATTCGCTGCGGCGATTCCTTGGTTGGGGTTGCCGACCTTTCCGTGCTCGAGGAGGGGATCCCCGACGGGGCGTACAAAGCCGTCACCGGTGACGACAAGAAGCTCGCCACCGCCCTGCGCGCCGACAACCGCCGCGAGCGGAAAGAGCGTGCGGCAGGACTCATGCCCTTCGATCTTGGCCGTGACCTCGACAGCCTCGCCGCCAAGGCTGCCGAACTCACCACCATCCGCGACGACCATCCCCAGGACGTCAGCCGCAAGGCCCAGCTTTACGCATCGCTCCGCGGAACGGGCACGGATTGGTGGCGGGACTGGATGGCCGCCAACCTGTGGACCGCCGCGTTCTTTGCCGAGCTCACATCGCAGAACCAGAGCC
>PUMK01000218.1 GCA_003551325.1 Candidatus Acetothermia bacterium
CGAGTACTCGAGAGCTG
This sequence comes from Candidatus Acetothermia bacterium, assembly GCA_003551325.1. Taxonomy (GTDB): domain Bacteria; phylum Bipolaricaulota; class Bipolaricaulia; order Bipolaricaulales; family Bipolaricaulaceae; genus B1SED10-245. Next base: position 18 of record PUMK01000218.1, read on the forward strand.
ACGTTTCGATTGTTGATCGAGCACACGTTTGCCGAGCAGACTTTGCCTTTGGGCATGGATCTGGACCTGGACCCGCTGGGCTCGTTGGAGAGCAGTTCCACTGTCGAGCTTTCGGCCCGGGCGACGTTGGATTTCATATTGGGCATCGATCTGACGGCTCCGCAAGCGGTGCTGACGGCCCAGGCGGCCGGCCCCGCCGACGGGCGTTTGTCGGCGGACGCGGATTTCCGCTTGCAGGTAGGCGGCCGTCCGCCGGTTGCGGTGACCGTGCCTCGAACGGCGACGGCGGGCAATACGTCGCTGGCAGATCTGGCGGACGACATGAACGATGCGCTGGACGCGGCCGGGCTGTCGGCGGATGTGGTCGCAGGGGTGGACGGCGACCGAATCACCTTGACCACGATCGGGCCGCCGATCGAGGCGGTGATCCGGCTGGAGGCGGACGCGGGCGATCCGATCCTGACCGAAGTCCATTTCCGCGACGACCAACTGGCCACCGACAGCGTCACGCAGCACACGTTCATGGAACAGGCCTCGGTGGAGGTTGCAACCGAGATCAGCGCGGACGAGATCGACGCGGCGGCGCGATTCGGGTTTCTGGCAGTGGAGGTGGTGGACGGGGATGCCCGGGCCGAGGCGTCGGTAGGGTTCGCGCTGACCGCTCCCAATGCCGGCGTCGCCGGGGGCCGCGTGTCCTTGCCCGAATTGTACGCCGGACTCGGGCCGCACATCGGCGATATCACCGTCCAACCGGTGTTCCAAGGTTCCGCCAGTGCGGCGCTGCCACTGCGGGTCACGCCGAATTTCTTCGGCGCCGATCACCCGGGCGATCCGCGTTTGGTGTTCGACTGGCCGGACATCACGGAGATCGGTACGTTGGACATCGCGCTGCACGATGCGGATCTCCTGTTGGACTTTACCACCTGGGATTCGTCGACGGTGATCGACGCCCTGGTGTCCGTGGCCACCTATTTGGCCGACGCCGAGGGTTTCTCGCTGCTGGCGGAGAAGATTCCCGGCATCCATCGGTCGTTGAGCGACGTCATTGGGTTTGCGGACGAGTTCATCGCCCGGGTCACCAGTTTCCAGAACAAACCGGCGGCCGTCCTGCAGGACCTGGAGTCGGCGATCGAAGATGCCTTCGGGCTGGATCCCTCCGTGTTGGAATTGTCGCTGGCCGACAACCATTCGGTACTGCGTCTGAGCATGACGCTGGAAGAATCGTTGCAGACAAGCCTTCCGATCAATCTTTCACTGGACGATTTGGGCATCGGGGGGCTGACGAATCTGATCGACGTGCACAGCGCGGCTGAACTGGCGGTCGAGGCGGGTGGGTTGTTTCAATTGGACCTGGGGATCGATCTGCCGGACCGACTCGATCCACGCCCCTTCCTGTACGAGACGACGGCGCTGGGGCTGACGGCAAGAGTCGACGGGCAGGATATCCACTTCACCACAGCCGTGGGGCCGTTGGGTGTTTGGATCAAGGACGGCAGCCTGTTGATCGACGGCGATGGGAATCCGGCGACCACCGAGGACACCGTGCTGCTGGGGCTGAGCTTGGACGGCGGCAACCCGGCCAGCGATCGCATCTACCTGGACGAACTGAGTTTGAGTCACCTGGATTTGGGCCTGACGGGACAGGCTCACGCGACGCTGCCCCTGTACGCGCCGACCGAGAGCAGCTACCTGGGCGACATCGTGTTGACCGTCACGGACCTGGGCGATTTGGAGAACACCACGACACTGCTCACACCGGACCTGGACGATCTGTTCGGCGACTTCGACTTGCTCAACAATCTGGGCGGCGTGATCGATGCGATCGACTTTGTCTTGGCCAATCTACAGGACGTGCTGTCCAGCGAGGTGTTCAACCACACCTTGCCCATGATCGGTTCGGGTCTGAACGATGCATCCACGTTCATTCAAGACATCCGGACGGACGTGATTCAAAAGCTGCGGGATCGTTTCGGCGAATCGTTGAACAACACGGCCGAGGTGATCCGGCAGTCGTTGTTCGATGTGCTGGGCCCCGACGGGTTGGACTTCCTGCTGGATGCCAACCAAGACGGCTCGGTCACCCTGGACGATATCGACGTCGTGTTCTCCGACACCGAGGGGGACGGGGTGAACGACGACCAGATCGACATCTCGATGATGCTGGGCCGGCACCTGACTTTGGTCGACACCCCCATCGATTTCGATTTGGGGATTCCCGCCTTGGGGCTGAATGTCGATGGCAACGTCCAATTAGAGCTGGGATTCGTGTGGGAACTGGGGTTTGGCGTCAGTCGCGAGGATGGATTCTATTTGCACGTCGATTCGCCGAACGAATTGGCGCTGACGCTGGAGGCTCGGATACCCGAGTTGGAGGCACGGGGCGAGCTGCTGTTCTTCCAACTGGACGTGGCGGACGACATGACCAATCCGAGTGCCTTCGATGCCACGATCGCCGTGGACCTCGTCAATCCCTTCGATCCCCAGGACCCCAAGCTCCGTTTTTCCGATCTGGCCGCCGGGGGCTTTGCGATGAGCGATCTCTTGCGCCCGTCCATCGAAGGCGGGGCGGCGGTCAATCTGGATCTGGAAGTCAGTTTTGCCGGCGACGCCCGTTTTCCCGCGCTGGGAGCCCAGTTCGCCATGCTCTGGGAATTCTCGGCCGGACAGGACGGCCTATCCGGCGACGTGCCCCACATCGCGTTCAACAACGTCGTCTTGAACGCCGGCCAGTTCATCAGCGACTTTTCCGAGTCGCTTCTCCGCGAGATCAAGAAGGTCACCGACCCGATGCAGCCGATCGTGGACTTCTTGACCGAACCGCTGCCCATCCTCGAGGATTTCGGCATCGAGGTCACCGTTTTGCAGCTTGTCGAACGACTCGGTTACGGCGACGTAACCAATTTCGTCGCCGCCGTGGGCGACGTGTTCACTTTGATCAACACAGCGCCGGTGGTCACGGGCGACGTGCTGATCCCGCTGGGCAGTTTCGACCTGAGCGGCGCCGATCCGCGGCAGGAAGAGAACCTGTCGCAGGTCAACCCGAACGTCACCACGCACGTGGATGCTTCCCAGCAGATGAAGTCGCTTCCCAACGGGGTCGGGACGTTCTATTCCAACATGACCGAGGGCAGGGACTTTTCGATTTCGTTTCCCCTCATCGAAAATCCCGCGAACGCTTTCAAGTTGCTGCTGGGTCAGGACATCGACCTGGTTCTGGTCGAGCTTCCTACGCTGGAAGTCGGTTTGCCCTTTCCGATCATGAAGGTCGGTCCGCTGATCCCGCCGATCCCGATCTTTGCGGCGATCAGCGGTTATGTCGGCGCCGGCATCGATCTGAAATTCGGCTTTGACACTCATGGACTCCGCAAATTCGCGGATACCGACGATCCCCTGGATATCTTCTCCGGCTTCTTCATCAGCGACCGCGAGAACGCGGACGGCACCGGCAAGAACGTACCCGAAGCGACGCTGACCGGCGTGCTGAATGCAGGTCTCGAGTTGAGTCTGGTGGTCGCTTCGGCGGGCGTGTCGGGCGGAGTCGCCATCGATCTGTACGCCGATTTGAGCGATCCCAACAACGACGGCAAGGTGCATCTGGACGAGTTCCTCGGCAACCTGGAACTGGGGCTGCTCAGCACCTTCGATGTCTCCGGTGCGGTGACCGCCAAGCTGGACGCGTATGTGGAACTTTTGTTCGCACGGCAGGAGTTCGAGTTAGCTGAGTTCACGATCATCGATTTCGAACTGACCGACTCGGATATCTACGTCGATCGCTTCACCAGCGGTGGTTCGTCCGGCCAATCGACGTCCCCGTCCGCTTCCAGCGGCCCCGTGTGCAATTCCATCACGCAACTGGGAATCGGCCCGGGACTGCATGTGGATGGGCTGAGCTTGGGGCCACACGGTGCTGCCAGATGTTTCGAATTCGAACTCCTGCGTACCGACAGCGTGGACGTGGACATCCGTCACAGTTTTGTGCGAGGCGACCTCGATCTGGAGGTGTATGACGCCGATGGCAATCTGCTGGGCGCCAGTCGCACGGATCGCGACCGCGAGATCGTCTCGCTGATCGATGTACCGGCGGGCAAGTACTATGCCCACGTCTCGGGCCAGCGGAACAATTTCGTGCTGGCCGTCGAACCGGGCGAGACCAGTTTGACTCGGGTAATCTACGTCAATCCGGAAAACAAAACCGACCGCAGCGACAGTTACTACACCACGTTGCCGGGCAACGACGACTGGAGCGGTCTGCTGCATCGCCGACCCAAAGCGACATTGCAGAACGTGCTGGATACCTACCAATTGGGCCCGAACGATCTGATCGTCTTGGACACCGGCTACCACGAACCCGGAGCGGTGATCACCGCCGCCGATCAAGGCGCGACGTTCGTCGGATCGCCGGCGGGCAGTTATATTTCGGAAATTCACCTGGACGGCGCCGGCGACAGCGTCTTCGACACGCTCCGCTTCTCCGGCGCCGGCACCGGCATCCGGATCGGTGCGGGGTCGGAAGGCAACGTGGTCCGTCGCAGCACGTTTGCCGGCATCGACGTGGGGGTGCATATCGACAGCAAACTGCCCAATCGGATCGAAGACAATCGCTTCCTCCC
>PUMK01000364.1 GCA_003551325.1 Candidatus Acetothermia bacterium
CGAGGGCCAGCAACTCCGGCTGCTGCCATAGAGCCGTGGAGATCTGGGCACGCTTCCGCTCGCCGTGGCTCAGGGAGTTCCAGCGCCGGAGCCAGTCGTCCTCAACGCCCAACCAACCACGCAGTCTCCACGCATTACCCTCGCTGCTATCCAGTAGCTCGGCCAGCCCTTGGGGCGGGACATCCGTTCTCTGAGCGCAATACACAGCATGGTCGGGGGAGACGATGGTCCCCGCGATCGGGTGGAGCTTGCCGCAGGAAAGGCGAAGAAACGTGGTCTTCCCCGAACCATTGGCACCGACCACACCGGTCCAACCAGGCGTCAGCCCGAGGCTCACCTCCGAAAGCAGCCTCTCCACGGAAGCATCGTACCAGAAGCTCACTCCGCGAAATGTAAGGACTCTACCCATTATACCCCCCCTTCATGCAACATGTGGGTGCGCGTGCTGCTGCACAGTGCGCCTGGGGATGCTCTTAGGCGGAGTTACGGGATGGAAACAAACTCATGGCAGGCAAGCCCCAGCGACGCGTCACCAAGGTACTGCGGGTTCCGGCCGGACGCAAAACCCGGCCTTGACATCCGCTCGTCGCATCCTGGAGCTAGCTGCGCACGTCGATCACCTACAGATCAGGATATGCTAGCGTAAGTATATTCCGAAGGCGTTCTGCGGGCCAACAACTCGGCGTCGGGGCGGTACATGGTGTCCACAATGTCGAACTGTCGGACTATGGTCGCGCCCGCTGCCGGGTGCTACACTTCGTGCGCTGTCTAACCGGGCTCCTCAAGGGAATCCGCTGATGCTCTGGACTGTCCATCGTTTGGGAAGGGAGGGGGTGCGCGTGGAGGCGTTGTCGATCGCGGCCGTGTGCGCGATCAACCTTGGGATCGGGTTTCGCTACTGCTGGCTACTGCGCAAACGCACGATCAGCCCTGCGCTCGCTATGTGGGTGTTCTTCACCATCGCTACCGTGGGAAGTCTGGTGACCTATCTCGGTGAGGGTTCGTTCACCCCGATGGACAACATCCTGAACACCGCTGACATTGTGCTCGTGATCACAGTCACGGCGTTCATCGGGATGTACGGAGACAGGAGCACCCGATTCTCCCGGTTCGACTATGGCTGCCTGGCCGCTGTGAGCGCGGTCGTCATCACTTGGCTCGTAACGCGGCAGCACGTGGTAGCTCACAGTTCGATCCAGGCGATCATGGTCATGGCTTACTTCCCAGTTGTAAGAAGGTTGTGGCGCGCAAGTCGCAACACGGAGTCCTTCACTATGTGGGTCGGACTCATGCTTGCCCCTCTGTTCTCCCTGCTCTCCAGCCAAGGTGTGCTGGCTACGGTGTATGCGGTCCGTGCTAGCGTCTGCTCGGGGCTGCTGCTCCTGTTGATGATCAAGGCGGAACTTGCCCAACGAAGGCTCGCGGTGACAACTGGTCCAATGGCGGACAGCGTACCGCCTGGTGCCCCTCCACATGGGTAGGGCCAGTGATGCACGCTCGTTCCCCACACCCTGGCGAAGAACTGCGCCGACGACAATGCCCGCGATACCGTTCCGCAGTAGAGCAAGCAGGCGGAAACGATCGCTTCACCATGTCGTGCAATCCACACGCTTATGGGCTACAAGAACACGAACGACCGTGCCAGCGTAGCTGACGCTTTCGAAAACCTCTCCATGGAAGAGGCTGCGTTCCCGATCAACGATCACACGGATGCATGGATCGTGCACCCAGGTCGTCACCGATCGTCTGCACTAAAGGAGGATAAGGTGCACAACAAGGATAAGTTGCACACAGGAGATCTCTATCTTCCGACCGATGAGAACATCATGAAGGAACAACGAGAGTGCCTTGACAAGCTCTACGATTTCAACATGACGCGCCCAAACGAACTGGACAGACGAAAGCAATTGCTGAAGGAGATGTTTGCGGAAATAGGAGACGGGTGCTATATCGAGCCGCCTCTATACACGAACTTCGGTGGCAGGCATGTGCACTTCGGCAAACATGTCTATGCCAATTTCCATTTGACACTGGTCGATGACACGCACATCTATGTGGGTGACTACACAAAGTTTGGTCCTAATGTGACCTTGGCAACCGCTGGGCATCCTGTACATCCTGAACTCAGGAAGAGAGGCTACCAGTACAATTGTCCCATTCATATCGGCAGCAACTGCTGGATTGGAGCGGGTGTTAGCATCATGCCAGGAATCACGGTGGGAGATAATGCTGTCATTGGTGCCGGCAGTATTGTAACCAAGGACATCCCCTCGGATGTCGTCGCTGTGGGCAACCCCTGCAAGCCGTTGCGAGCGATCAATGAGCGCGACTGTGAGTATTATTTCAAAGACAGGCGGGTTGATAAGTCCCTGAGATCTACGACGTAGTGCTTCCCCTACCAAGGCTCACGCTGCCCAAAAACCACCTAGGTCAACCAGCGCCAGCGCGCTCCCTGGCTTGCCATACACCGAGTGGCATTCCTGGCTGCGTGCGCCCGAGAGCATCGCACGGGCTCCTCTGCCTCACAACGCAGGCACAAGAGCTGGGTCTTGGAGGTCGGACAATCCAGTTGCGCACCGGAAGACATCTACGAGCACGGAGAGCTCCTAACTGACGGACGCATCACCAGAGTGCCGACCACCTGCGCCCATGGCGTTGGCACCGGTGGACGATGGCACGCTAAGCTCGAGAGGAGTCAGCCCGGACCATGAGGGCAGGTCGGGATGTTCCTGCGCTCATGCCTCGGGTAGGAGACCAATCGCGCTTCAGAGTGTAGGGAGGGTGGAATGGTCAAACGGGGTCGTGTAAGGATCCCCACCATCGTGTGTGTTCGTCCCTCCGGAATCCGCAGGACCCAATCCCCCCTACGCTGGTCTCCTCTGGGGGTGATGCCATGACGGTCACCTTCTACCTGTGGGGGGATCCGATCACATCGACCACCGGCCTGCGCAAGGAGAGTCCGAAGGTCCAGGACGAATCGTGGGACGATACGTGGGCCATCGTGCACGACAACTGGAGCACGACCGCTGAGCGCGTGGCGATCCCCTGGAACTACGTTGTGGCGCTGATCACGCCTCTGCCCAGCCGAGGTGTACTCTGAACCCACAAAGGAGGGCCTGTGCTCAAAAGACATGAGTCCGCACTGATCTTGGTGGCCACGGCCGTTGTCACTGCTCTGCTCGTAGGACCTGCAAGCATAGCCTCTCAGGCGTCTGCCTGGGCACCGTCCCTGGTCGTGCTTGACTTCTCCGCTTTCCCCGAGGGCCCCGCTGTCGTGCATCATGCTACTTCCTGGAACGCCCAGAGCTGGAGCAAGGGCCTGGGGTACCTGCGCCTGCTTTCCTCGGGCGCATCACTATGGGTCAGCTTCCAGCTGGACGAAACACCAACCGTGGCCCAGCTGAAGATCGTACACCGCTCCGCCTACGCGCCAGACTGCCCAATGAGTGGATGCGCGCCTGTCACCATCATGATCAACGACCACACGATCACCTACGACTACGCACCACCATCCCCAGTCACGGTGGACGGGTGGGGCACCGACGTATGGTCGTTGTCGGGGCACCTACGTGAGGGAAGCAACCGGCTATGCATTCGTACCGGCGCTCTGTGCAGCCTGTACGAATTGCGACGTATAGCGATTGAGATCCCAGAGTTCGTCGGTTCGGACATCATCGCCTACCAGTTCACCAACAGCATCGTGGAAGATCGTCCGGTTGACCGGACCTCCACCTTCACACCGTCCGATCCCCAGGCAACACTCTGGCTCCAGGTCAGCGAGCGGTCTGGGGGTCGCTGGATCGAGTGGAGATTCTACGACCCCAGTGGAAAGCGGTACTTCACCACCGGACGCACGGCCGATCGCTACAACTGGGGATGGATCCAAGTAAAGGGCGCTCGAGCTGCAGCGATGCCAGGGATCTGGCGCGTCGACGTCACGATCGACGGGGCCCTGCAGCTCCGCACCTACTTTCGCATCGAGGAGGAGATCCGCAGCAAGCAGCCTCCACGCACAAACGAACGCGCTCCATAGACCATCACGAAAGCCGCTTATGCGCGTCTGAGCGGAGCGCTACGAGCCCAGGATCGCCGTTCGCTCACTCCCGCCGATCCAGTTCTCCTCCTGCCTCAGTCATCAGGAATCCGAGTTCAGTCGGACAGACCGCACCACCTACGTTCCCATCATGCTCGCCCGGTCCCGGTATCCAGTTGGCCTTGCCGGTCACGTATCCACCAAAGCTTCCCGAGTCCGTGCACGGTGGACCTACCACCATGACACCGTACCCCCCTTCGCCATCCCAGTACGTGCTGCCGACGATACGGTTCCCCTCAAGGGTGATCCGAGCATCGTAGGCAAGAACGACAGCAGCCCCAACGTTGTCGGCGATGGTACAGTCGATGACCGTCGCTCTGGCGGCGTCCACCACCACGATACCTCCCTCCTTGTTGCTGGACACTGTGCAGTTGGTGATCGTGGCCTCGGCGGACTCCTCCATGTAGATGCCTTCGAACACGTTCTCCGTGATCGTTGTGTCCACGATCACAGCCTGGGACGATCCTTCCATCCAGATACCGCCCTCGTTGCCATGGAGCTCAGATTCGCTGATCGTCAC
>PUMK01000024.1 GCA_003551325.1 Candidatus Acetothermia bacterium
GGGCCGCGATGTCGCCCCCACGCCGACCGGGACACAACCGGTGCTGTTCCTCCCCGCGGGTTCGCTGGCCGTACTGCTCCCCCTGTTCATCGGGTTCTCGGGGATGTCGGTGTTCCTGGGGACCTCACCGCTTAAGGACCGCCTGGGCGAGCAGGTGTTTGACCGCAGGTTCGTCCTCACCGACGACGGACGCATCCCCCTGGGGCCGAGGTCCTCGTCGTTCGACGATGAAGGCATACCGACGACGAAACTCCCGCTCGTGGAGGCCGGTGTGCTGCGTAACTACTTCTACGACCTGCGCTCGGCCGCGCTCGCCGACACCGAGCCCACGGGCAACGGGTTCAAGGGTGGTGTCCTCGGCGGGGGGTTCCGCACACCGCCTTCGCCCAACCCCCGACACCTCGCGCTCCAACCAGGAGAGGGATCGGTGGACGACCTGATCCGCGAGATGGGCGAGGGACTGATCGTCCAGAACGCCCTCGGCCTTGGACAGGGGAACATCGCCTCCGGAGCCTTCTCCAACAACGTGGTGGGGTACGCCGTCCGCGGAGGCAAGGTGGTCGGCCGTGTGAAGAACACGATGATCGCCGGCAACGCCTACGAACTCCTGAAAGATGGCCTGAAAGCCCTCGGCGGAGAACCGGAGTGGGTGTTCGGCGTGCTGCACGCACCGCCCATCCTGCTCGAGGGCGTATCGGTGGTCACCCAGTAGCTCAGCCTGTTGTCATCCGAAGATGCGCATGAGGCCGTGAGTCGCCCGAAGTCCCTTACCGGACGGGCGAACGAACGGAAGAGCTCGGCCTTCTCACACTGGACGCGCTTGGCGAGAAGGGTCACGCTGTAACTCTTGTCAGGGTAACAGTGTTATGTTATACTGTCCGGCGAAAGGAGGTGCCTCGGCCCGCAATGGCCGGGGGCGACCGACCATGACAGAAGAGGTCATCGCCAAGAAAGAGGTCCTGGAGCACACGGGGATCTCCTACGGACAGCTCTATCGCTGGAAGCGCAAAGGGCTGATCCCCGAGGCCTGGTTCGTGCACCGAGCTACGGTGACCGGCCAGGAGACGTTCTTCCCCAGGGAGAAGATCCTCGCCCGCATCGCCCAAATCCAAGCGATGAAGGAAGACAAGTCGCTCGATGAGATGGCCGAGCTCCTCTCCCCTGAAGCTTCCGAAGAAGGCTCCAAGTGGGACGATCCCACGAGGCTCCGCGCCGTGGGATCCGAGGCGAAAACACTCCTCTGGAAACCCTCCGGGTACACCTTCCGCGAGTTGGTGGGCCTGGCTGCGGGCGGAGAAGCGATGCGGTCGGGCGTGAGCCGCCCTGAGGCGGAACTCCTCGTACACGTGGTGCGTGTGGAGGACGAGCTCCTCCGCAACCCTGCCGGAGCGGTGGCGATCCTCGCCGAGAAGCACATCGAGCGCGAGGGGCTTTCTCTGCGCGTGCCGTTCGTTGTTCTGGCCCGCGATCCCATCAAACTGGACAGTCAGTCACGGATGAAGCACAGTTCGGATTTGGAACGTTTGGTCGAGCAGGTCAAACTAGGCCTTGGGGAGGTGCGGTGATGGCTCAGCAGAATGTCTCCATATCGGGTTCCGGGAAGATCGGTGGGGGAGACTACGGCAACGTCCGCATCTCCGGAGCCGGAAAGGTAGAAGGCGACCTCACCGCTGAGGAGATCCGTATCTCCGGGTCAGGCAAGGTAATGGGTACCGCCAAAGCTCGGGAGATCACCGTTTCCGGGGCCGGTCGGTTCACGGGCAGCGTGGAGGCGAAGTCCTTCCAAGCGTCCGGTGCGTGCGCCGTGGAGGGTGACCTCAAGACGGGCGAACTCCGGTGCTCGGGATCCCAGCGGATCAGCGGAGCCCTCAGCGCCCACTACGTCCGCTGCAGCGGCACCCTCAAGGTAGGCAAGAACGTGGAAAGCGACGTGTTCACCTCATCGGGACGGTTCAACATCGAGGGCCTCCTGAGTGCCGATCGTGTGGAGATTAACCTTGTGGGGGAGAGCCGCGCGGGGGAGATCGGCGGCGAGAAGATCGAGGTGCGCGCAGGATCAGGGTTCAACCTCCAGATCAGCTTGGCCCGCGGGTTCCGGATGGGGTTCAGCGGCGGATCGCTTCACACGAACGTGGTCGAGGGCGACGACATCTACCTGGAAGCCACGCGGGCCGACGTTGTCCGTGGGGTGGACGTACGGATCGGCCCGGGCTGCCGCATCGGCCGCGTCGAGTACTCGGGCACCCTGGAGATCCACGAGGACGCCGAGGTCAAGGAGCAGGTCAAGGCCTGATCGAGGTGTCGCCCCGGTAGGGGGAGGCGGCGTTCGCCGGTTCGGGCTGACATTACAGCCCGACGAAGTCCAGGATCCCCTGGAAGATGCCCTGCGCGATGCGCTCCTGGTACGCCGCGTCCAGGAGAAGGGGAAGCTCCTGCGGACAGGTCATGTACCCCACTTCGACGAGCGCCGCAGGAAGGTGCGTGTGCCTGAGATACAGGGGCTGCCGGAGCACGCCACGGTTCGCGGCGCCCGTTGCACGCACCACAGCACGCTGCATGACTTCGGCCAACCTCCAGCTCGGATCGCCTCGCCGAACATCGGTGTGCACCCATGTCTCGACACCGCAGATGCTCGTAGAGTGATTGGCGTTGGCGTGGATGGAGAGGTACAGCGCTGCCCCCACCTCCTCGGCCAGCTTCACCCGATCCGTGAGCTCCACGTACGTGTCCGATGATCGCGTGAGGACGATGTGGAGCCGGGGGTGTGCCTCCCCGAGCGCGAACACGAGAAGGGTGATGTCCAGGGCGATATCCTTCTCCAGCACCCCTTGCACCACAGCACCGGGATCGTGCCCCCCATGGCCGGCATCGACGACCACGACAACGGCATCGCTGGGAAGGGGACGCTCCGCCGTGGGCCAAGGCACCGAGGAAGCGACGATCAGAGCCACCAGAGCGGCGAACAGGGCTGCAGCGAGTACCCCGAGCTTGGTCATCCCCCCGCAGGCTAGCCGACGGTCCGCCGGACCGCGAGCCCTGATGTCCGGGGCACACATCCCGAAGGACCCCTACCAAGCGGAGCGACGTCTGCGCGCCGCTACCACGTGGTCAGCGTGAGGCCAATCGTGAAACCGCGTTCGGTGTTCCAGCCGGCGTGAAGGCGCCACCCCTCATCGCTCAACCCAAATGCCGCGCCGAACGTCGGCCACACTTCCCAATAGGTGTCCGGTTCGATCACAAGAGCTGGGTACAGGCTCATTGGAGTCCATGGGGGGAGGTTGACCTTCTCCTGAAAGGCAAGACCAGCGGTGAGCATTACGCCAACGCGATCGCTCAGCGAAAGCCAGCCTCCACCATAGAACTCAAACAGCGGACTCCAGGGGAAGACACCGCCCGGTCCGGGCGCCTCGACATCGGGTCGTTCGGGGGGCCAACCGATGGCAAACCCAAGGCCCAGGACCTCTGTCCACATCTCAAAACCGAGCGAGAACCCGTCCATACCGGGCTTCCCGGGATCAACACCAAGGGTGAACCCCACGCCCACAGGTACGTCAATCTCCGGCCTGAACGCGGGCGGTGTGGGCGGAGGAGCGATCTCCAACCGCATGGCAAGGTGCGCCTCATCTCCGTCGGCAAGGTCCACGGTGCGACGGGCCGTCCGATAGCCATCGCGACGAACTTCCACCGTGGTGCGCCCCGCATCCACCATACCCACGAACGGGGTGGTGCCGATCTGCTGCCCCCCAACCCAGACCTCGGCCCCGGGAGGCACGCTGTCGACGCGAAGGACCGCCCGCGGCCGGTACACGCTGAACGCAGTCCACGCAGTGCCCCACGGCTCGCCCACGAGCTCCTGCAGCTTGTCGGCGAAGGCCTTGGGCTCGGCGAACTCCAGGAACGGCCGCTCGGTGAACGCCTCAGCATCGTAGAAGCCCAAAGGCTCGGAGGTGGCGACGAGCTGGAGGTACTCCGTGCCCTCCGGCTCCGTCACCCGAAGGCGCCAACCCTCCTTGGGCAACGTGTGCTCACCAGCAGGGAACTTGGGATCCTGCAAGAAGCGGTTCGGGACCAGGAGCTTCACCTCACCGGCGCTGGTCACGTTGTAGAGGTAGACGTAGGCTTCCCGGGAAAGCGCGAACTTGATCTCGAGCTGTTCCCCGGGTGCATAGGTACTCCGGGATGTATGAAGTTGCACGACGATCTCCGGCTCCTCGGGCACGGGAATCAGACCCGTGGGGACCACGCCCCCCATGGCCACAACACCGCCTACCAGCACCGCCAGCAGCAATCCGGTGAGCATCTCGATTCCTCCTTGAGCGCCCGGTTCCGCCAGGCTCCTCATGTCCTGGGATGTGAGCACGATCCGTCCGTAACCAGCCTCGTCCGTCACCGAACATTACGTGCTGGCATCCAGCCTTCGCAACCCGACCGGTGGGGGAGGGCGGGGAAGCCCCCGGGCGGGCGGGGGGGCGGGCACACACCGGGCGGGCACGGAGGCCCGCCCCAACAACACAACACCACACCCCCGGGCACCGGGGAGGGAGGGAGGGAGGGAGGGAGGGCACCACACCGGGCGGGCACGGAGGGCCACACC
>PUMK01000020.1 GCA_003551325.1 Candidatus Acetothermia bacterium
CTTCAACGATGATGGCGAAGCGAACGACTGCCGTTACGTGGTGTCGTACACGTTCGCCGATCAGCGGCTGGTCATGTACAGATGGATCACGCTGGTGATTGTTGACTACGGCTGCGACCTCGTCGTCAACCAGGTCGAGGCAACGGAGTAAGCGGGCAATGCGCGTGAAGAGCGGGAGCCCTGCGCTGTATCAGGGCTCCCGTACGCACTCGGACACTTGTAACCCCTCTGCACGGGTGCGAAGCTCCTGGGCAGCATACGCTCGCTTCAGCATACCCCGAACAAGCCGGGCGACACACGTGGGCATGCGATGGTCCGGGTGCCTGGCGGCGATGGTGGCGGTACTGGGGCTTGCCGTGACAGCCGGGTTCGCCGACCGGGTAATCCCTCCCGTGCAAACGCTCGAACTTGCGCCCGGCTTCGGATCGGTGCGGGAGGTGGCGTTCAATCCTGACGGCACGCAGGTGGCCGTGGCCACCGAACGACGTGGGAGCGTGCAGCTTCTCGCGGTAGCCGACGGTAGCCTGGTCCATATGCTCGACGAGCGCGCCGATGGCGTGTTCGCGGTGGCCGTATCAGGGGACGGAACGCTCGTAGCCAGTGGCTCGTTTAGGGTGGTCTCTCTCTGGGACCGCCTTTCCGGAAGGGCACTCCACACCCTCACAGGCCACAACGATTGGGTCACTGCGGTCGCCTTCTCCCCCGACGGGGCTACGCTCGCCACCGCATCCTACGACATGACCGTGCGCCTGTGGGATGTCACCGATGGGTCGACGGGGCATGTTCTCCGGGGACACACCGATTGGGTACACGCGGTTGTGTTCTCGCCAGAGGGGGGAACCCTCGCCTCAGCGGGCGCAGATGGCAGCGTGTCCCTATGGGATGTGACTACCGGAGCGAAGCTGGGCACGCTCGGGGCGCAGGGCGCCAGAATCCATGGGGTCGCGTTCTCACCGGACGGATCACTCATTGCCACTGCATCAGAGGACATGCACGTGCGGCTGTGGGACGTGGCCACAGGGACGCTTGTCCACACACTCAGCGGGCATCGGGGGGCGGTCTATACAGTGAGCTTCGCGCCAGATGGCTCTGCCCTCGCCTCCGGATCGCGCGATCGAACCGTCAAGTTGTGGGCGATCCCTTCCGGGCAAGAACTGCGCACGCTGCAGGGCCACACGGACTGGGTATGGTCGGTAGCCTTCGCCCCTGATGGCCGAACGGTAGCCTCTGGATCGGCCGACGGGACGGTGAGGCTATGGGCTCAGGGACACACAAAGGAGATCAGCGCGATCTCCTTCACCCCCTGCGGGAGCATCCTTGCCTCCGCATCCTGGGACCACACCGTGAAGCTGTGGGATGTGGCCACGGGCGAGGAGCGGCGCACACTGGTGGGACACGCGAATCCTGTGCTGTCGATCGCCATCTCCCCATGTGGCACGACCCTCGCCTCCGCGTCAGCCGACAAGACCGTTCGGTTGTGGGACGCGGCCACCGGAAACGTGCACCGAGAACTCACCGGGCACGGCGCCACCGTCAGCGCGGTGGCCTTCTCTCCCTGTGGGAGGCTCCTCGCTTCCGGAGCATGGGACAACACGGTCTACCTGTGGGACGTCGCCACCGGAAACGTACTGCACAGGTTGGAAGGACATGCCCATTGGGTATGGTCGGTGGCCTTCTCCCCCTGCGGGAATCTCCTTGCTTCCGCGTCGCGGGACCGAACCGTCAGATTGTGGAGCGTCGCGAGCGGAGATGCAGTGCACACGCTCGCCGGGCACGAAGACTGGGTGGCATCGGTGGCCTTCGCTCCCGATGGTACCATGCTGGCTTCCGGTTCGTGGGACCGAACGGCACGGCTGTGGGATGTGGCCACAGGGGCCACCATTCACACCCTTGAAGCGCACCGGGCTGGTGTCCTGTCGGTGGCGTTCCCGTACGATGGTACGCTTCTGGCCACGGCGTCCGATGATCGGACAATCATCCTGTGGGATATCACCACGTGGGGGCTGCCCCACGCCCTGACCGGCCATTGGGGGTCAGTCCGGCACGTAGCCTTCTCCCCCAACGGAGGCCTTCTGGCCTCGGGGTCATGGGACGTCACGGTAAGACTCTGGAATGTGAGCGCTCGAACAGAAACCGATGATGGCGGTTGAGCTCATGGCTGCCATGCCTGCACACACGCCTAGCCGATCCTCAAGAAACGCTACCTCCGGCTTCAGATCCTTCGCTACGGGCAGCCCACCGTCGCCGCCGTGAGGTACGCGACGTGCTCAGCAACGCGTACCAACTGGGCGACATCTCCATCCCCGTTCTCTCATCGCCCGGACCGCCAGGTCATCGAGCGCCAGCCATCCTCCAGAGGAGCGCGAGATGGGCAACGCATTGCCCAACGTATTACGGGATCTGAACTGTAGGGATACAGGCATGCGATCCTGTTGTGCTCTTACAATGCACTATTCATGCCCCACCCTGTTTCTACTTAGACAAGGTTTATGCTGTATTGCCACTCCTGTTTTCTTCTCTTGTCTTGGTGTCGTCCGCGCGCTACAGTACGCCGGTTCTTGTCGCGTAGAGCATGCCTGGAGTGGCCCTGGGCTGGGGGCAGGGGCGGAGGAGGCGGGCTTGTGAGAGGGCGATGGCTGCGGGCGATCTTCGTTGTTGTGTGTGTGGTTTCGGTGTTGTGGGCGTGTTCGCACCCACCCTTAGCAAGCAGCACACCGGTCCTGAGCGGCGGTACCACCCTTAACATCGCTGTACGACCGGTGCCGGGGACGCTCGATCCCCCTTACCTTGACACCCCCACAGAGTGGACGCTGCTGATGTGGGACATCGACACAACCATCAACCTCAAGTGCTCGTTCAACAACATGGCATTCCTCGTGAGCACCACGTTCGGCATCGCAGGCGTAGAGTACGTCGCCCCGGGCGCTGAGTTCCACCTTGGCGACCACTTCTTCAAGGCAACCTTGCTGTTCGCCACACCCTTTGAGTCGGTCATCGATATGTACAACCTCCCCAACGCTGCGGTGATCCCCTACGGCGACTTCCTGTTCGCGGGGGTATCGCTGGACGCAACACTTCGCTTCGGGATCTCCACCCTCCGCTGGACCAGCGTGCTTCAAGACATCAACTTCCCCAACCCCGGAGCGCGCTATGACCCGCCGGGTTGGCCCAGCGGAGAACCTAAGTTCTACGGTTTGGAACACCAACAAGTCGAGTTCGGAAGCCTGGTCACGCTATCCACACGGATCGCGGAAACCCTACCCCTCTCCGTGCAGCTGGGCCTGGGTGCCCGACCCGGATCGATCAGCGTCAAGGGGTACTCCCTGTCCGGAAGGGCCGACCCTGGTACCCTGTTCATGAACGTGTTCATCTCGGGGATCACCTTACCCTGTCCTTGGTGTAGCGGCCCTGTGGGTGAACCCAGCATCGGCATCTCCGCACGGTTTGAACCCTGGGGGGATCCCTTCTGGAGGCTCACCGGGAGCGTCTCGCTCGTCCTGTTCGAGATTGCCAGGATGAGTACATCGTTCAGCCTGTCCAACACGGGGATCAACTGGGGCGGCTTCTCGGTGAGCATCCCCCACACACTGGGCACCCTGAGCGTGCAGTTGGACACCAGCGGGGGGATCTCCTCGGCAACCCTCGGCTGGTCCTACCGGCATCAGTTCATCTTCGGCCGAACACGGGGGACCTGCGGGTTCACCGGTTCGTGGACCGCCGACCGCGGCGTCATCGCCATGGGCTACAACCTCGCCCTCAATCAAGCCCTGTTCTCCTCAAGCTACGGGCTCAGCTACGCGTGGCGCTCCGACATCGGCCTGGCGTTCTCCGCACTGCGCCTTCGGTTCACCTTGAACCTCAGCCCAGTGCAGATCAGCCTGCCCCTCGTCTTCGGACGCGGCGGGCTATCGAGTTTCGGTATCAGTGCCGGCTATGTGTTCTGATTCCATACGTAACAAAGGGGCGAGCATGAGCGTGATCTGTCGGCTTCTCAGGCTATGGGATGTGGGAAGGGCGTATGGAGCCGGCAGATCGCTCCTGCTGGTGCTGGCTCTCATGCTGGGTTTGGCCGTGGTTGGGATGGCGCAGATTGAGGTGACCGTGAGCATCACAGGCACACCCCATGAGGCGTGTGAGCCAGGGATAGCCATCTGTCCCCAGCCCTCAGTGGTGGGAGAGCAGTACGCGGTGGAGTTCGAGGTCAGGGTCACAGGTTCCAATCCCAGCAGTCTGACGCCCTACGGAACGGTCACCGTAACCGACGGGACCGGGGCCAGCGACTCCCGAACCGTCTCCTCCGGAAACGCCCCGAACGGATGGTACTGGCGCTGCCTCCTCACCTCGACGAGCGCCGGCGTGAAGACAATCACCGCCACCTTCGTCCCCTCGGACGGCAACTTCACCGGTGGGTCAGACACCGAATCTCACATGGTGATCGAGGCGGACACCAGCGTGTCGGTCACCTCCTCGGCCAACCCGTCGGTGACCGGGGAGTCGGTGACGTTCACCGCGACCGTCTCGGTCGTCGATCCCGGTTCGGGGACGCCCACGGGGACGGTC
>PUMK01000055.1 GCA_003551325.1 Candidatus Acetothermia bacterium
CAGCTCGCCGACGGGCAGACCTTGCACATTACGAACGGCGCACCCTCGGACTGTGTATCGTTGGCCTTGCTCGGGATCGCTCCCCAGCGGCCCGACCTGGTCATCGCCGGGATCAACGCTGGCGCGAACATCGGCCGGGACGTCACGTACTCGGGTACCGTCGCCGCGGCAATGGAGGGGGCCCAGGCGGGTATCCCCGCCATCGCCGTCTCCCAGGATCTTGGACCGGAAGGCGATGAAGAGCGCAGACCCGACTACACTCTCGGCGCTAAGCTGGCCGCACAGGTGGTGCGGTTTGTTCTCGAGGAGCGACCGCTCTCGCCGGGGTCCTTGCTCAACGTGAACCTACCCGCGCGACTTCCCTTGGGTGTCCGCATCACGCGCCTCGGCTCGAGGACCTACCGCGATGAACTCGTGCGCGGGACGGATCCCAAGGGTCGTGACTACTACTGGATGGCCGGCGAGATGCTCAACGAGCCACCCGCTGGGGCGGAGGGGACCGATGTGGAGGCGGTGCTCTCCGGCTATGTGTCGATCACACCGTTGCAAATGGACCTGACGGCCTACCCTCTGATGGACGCGCTGCAACCTTGGGAGCAACGGATCAATTTGCCCGGAGGATCGTCCACACCCCAACGCCGATGAACAGCGCTCCGGACGCCCAGCGGGTCAGCTTCGTGGTCCCCTCGGGGAGGTAGCCCGCGAGCAGGCTACCGAGGAGCACGGCCATCACGCTGCTCAGCAGAAGCGCCAGGCTGGCCCCCAGCAGTACGGACCAAGCGTGACGCTGCGTGGCCAAAGCGAACACCGCAAGCTGCGTTTTGTCCCCCAGCTCCGCCAGGAACACCATGGAAAAGGAGACCACGATAACGTTCCAGTCCATCCTCTGATCACCAGACCCATTGTAGCCGTCACGCCCTCGCTGCGCTCGATGCAGCTTCGTCAGCCCTCCGTGGCGCGGGCACAGCGCACATCCTCGGGGGGGCAGGCGGGGGCCGAGAGCTGCGCGGCCACCCACCGGCCCACGGGGTTCCGCCCGCGGGCCAGGAAGTGCGCCAGCTGCGCATGGAGGCACTTCACACGGCGGGGGTTGCGCAATCCTCCCACGCCGGTGTCCACCGCATGCTCGGCGCACATCTCCCTAAGCAACGCCCGGTCGTGGTCGGACGTGCTCCTCCGGCGTTCCTCCGCGTAGGCCCGGTGCGCACGTGCGTAGGCCGCTGCCAAGTGAGGATCGGTTGCGATGTTGCGCTCGGCTGCACCCACTCCCCCGGCCGCCTCCAACCGCCCCACCTCGGAGACCAGAAACGGACACGTGAGCCAGAAGAGGTTGGGGAAAAGCTCGAAGTCATCTCCCCGCCCAAGCACGAGCGTGTTCACGGTGACCTGCGGGTAACCGTACGGACAGGTTGCCGCAATGCCGATAACCCCGCGCGGCGGGCGCCCGATCTGCCAAGCGATGACCGCTAGATCGCGGTCTGTGGCGTTCCGGTCCATGGCTCTCTTCGTGAAGCCTGCTCCATCGCGTCAGCACGCGCCCACTCCCGCAACGTCAACGACTGCGCCCGGAGCATCCCCAGGCTCCGATAGGCGGAGAGGATGAGCGCTACGCCCTCATCCAGCGCCACGGGTCTTCGCAAGATGGTCGACAGGTCGGCGGTCGGCGCGGAACGAGAAGGGACTGCTCCTGGACGATAGCCCGGCCGCATGGCCCGAAGCAAGCGCACCATGTCCAGCCGGTCCGACCAGAGGAGCAGCGTACCGTGGTGAAGAAGCGCACGGCGACGAAGCTGAGCCGACCCGGAGACTTTGTACCCTTCCACGAACACGGCGCCTTCGCGCGCTCGTGCCGCCACACCCAACCGGCGCTCGAGTGCCTCCGCCAGAAACCCTGAGAGCTCGGCCTGCGAGCCCCGAACGCTCGTCCATCGGCCCGTGAGGGGGAGGTAGAGCGAGAAGTTGAGGTTCCCCGGGTGATGGTAGACGGCACCTCCGCCGGATGCCCGATTAAGGACGGGAACGTTCAACGCGCGACAGACAGAGATGTCGGCCTCGTCTTCCGCCCGTTGGCTTCGCCCGACCACCACGCAGCGCCCGTTGCGCCACAGGCGTAGCGAGGGGGGGACATCGCCGTCCGCGACCAGCGACAGTACGGCCTGTTCCAGGGCCAGCTGTTGCGTGGGAGCGCGGAACGCTAGGTCGGTGAGGACCCTCATCGCAGTTGTTGATAGAGCGCCGCAGCGTTGTACGACGTGCGTGCCAGCGGTGCCGCCACAACGCCCCGGAAACCCATCGCTTTCGCCTCACCGGCGAACTCGGCGAACATCTCGGGGGAGACATAGCGGACCACAGGGAGCTGCCGTGGGGTAGGCCGAAGGTACTGGCCCAGCACCACGAAGTCGACCCCGACGCTCCGCAGATCCTCCATCGCCCGGAGCACCTCGTCAGGCTCCTCTCCCATACCCAGAAGGAGCGAGGATTTCGTCACCTGTCCGGCGTTACGCTTCTTGACCTGGGCAAGGACCTCCAGCGACCTTGTGTACCCCGCACGAGGATCCCGTACCTTGGGCGTGAGGCGATGGACCGTCTCCAGGTTGTGGCCCACAACTGATGGACGCGCCTCCAAGATGCGCTGTAACGAAGCACCCGTGTAATCGGGGATCAGCACCTCCACGGCTGCCTCAGGAATCCGGCGGCGCACGGCGTCCACAGCCGCTGCAAACTGACCAGCACCACCGTCCGCGAGATCGTCTCGATCCACGCTTGTGAGGACGACGTGCTGCAGACCCAAGGATGAAGCGGCGTCAGCCACACGAGTCGGCTCTTCCTCGTCGAGCACACCCTCCGGCCAACCTGTGGGTACCGCACAGAAGCCGCAGTTCCTCGTGCAGGTGTCTCCAAGGAGAAGAAACGTCGCCGTCCGCGCGCCCCAACACTCGGGAAGGTTGGGACAGTGCGCGCTGCGGCACACGGTGTTGAGGGCATGCGTGGCCAGTGCCCCGGTAAGGGCGCTCATCCCATCGCGATCGCGCGACGACACGTTCACCCTTAGCCAGTCAGGCTTCACATCACCCATCGTGACAGCTCCTCCCTGCTGGCCGTGGATACCGTCACGTCGAAGACCTGGGCCATCGTGCGCAGAGCAGCCGCCTCGACCTCAGCCAGTTCCGGTGGTGCGTCGCACAGTTCGGCCAACGACAGCGCTTCCACGCCGTGTAGCCCACAGGGGACGATGAGAGAGAACAGATTAGGGCTGAGGTTGACGTTCAACGCAAGCCCATGCATCGTGACCCAGCGGCGGACGTGCACGCCCACCGAACCAAGCTTCTGGAGTCCAATCCACACACCGGGAAGCTCAGGTCTGCGATGCGCCTCCACACCGAACTGAGCCGCTGTGCGCAGCATGACCTCCTCAAGGTTGGCGATATAGCGGTGCAGGTCACGCCCCCAACCCCTGAGGTCGAGGATCGGGTACAGCACCAGTTGCCCTGGTCCGTGGTACGTGACATCGCCCCCACGCTCCACTGCGTGCACATCGATCTGGAGACGCTGGAGCACGCGGCGACTGGCGAGGATGTGTTCCTCAGCACCCTGCCGCCCCACAGTGATGACCGGCTCGTGCTCCACCGAGAGGAGAAGATCCGGAACGCGTCCGTCGGCCCTCAAGGCACGCAGCCTTCGTTGGAGGTCAAGCGTTGGACCGTAGCGTTCGCGACCCAGCCGAATGTGCACAAGCGCTTTCACGTGGCCTCCAACCGGGCAATGACCTGGCCTGGTCGAGCCGATGCGCCAGGCGCCCCACTGACCGCTCGGAGGACACCGGACCCAGGAGCTTCGATGACGAACACCGCTTTGTCCGCCTCGACCTCCACGAGCTCCTGCCCTTCGTGAATGTGCTGTCCTTCGTCCGCCAGCCAACGGACCAATCGGACCTGCCCAACGTCCCCCAACTCAGGGATTGCGATGTCCACGTCGCCTCCACCCCCTGGAGGATTCTAAACGGCGACCGTACAGCGCAACAGGTCCGACTACAGGTCGTCGGTGTACAGGGACATCCGGTACTCGCCCTGACCCGCCCGGCGAACGATGTGAATGTACCAGCCACAGGTGTCCGCCGAGATCGGTTCGGTGCACGGGGCCACGCAGTAGATCGTGCCGCTGGCTTCGGTGAGTCGGTAGTGGACAACCCCACAGACGTCCACAATGTAGACATCGTAGGTGAGCGTGGGATCGGCCTCGAACCAGATCGCGAAGCTCTCCCCGACCTGGGTGTCGATCCTGTACCAGTCACGCCGATCGAGCTGCCCCCGAGGTCCCACGGTTCCGAGGGAACCCACGTAATGGCCGGGGCCCAGCAGCGGGGCGTCGCCAGGTCCCATCGTGTCGGGTAGCCGTTCCCGCACCGTCACCTCGTAGGGATCCCATACTGGGCAGAGATCAGGGATGTCGCCGGGCCAGCACCCTTCATCCGGAGGCAACACACACTCCTCGACCGGTTCCGGCGGCGGAGGGGGTGGGGGCTCCGGAGGCGGGGGAGGTTCGGGGGGTGGGGGAGG
>PUMK01000184.1 GCA_003551325.1 Candidatus Acetothermia bacterium
GACGTTGAGGATGGTGGGTGGGTTTGAGATCCCAACAAGCGGTGAGATCTACCTGGCCGAGGAGCGGATAACGGAGCTGCCGCCACAGCGCCGTAACACAGCTACGGTGTTCCAGTCTTACGGGTTGTTCCCCCACATGACGGTATTCGAGAACGTGGCTTTTGGCCTGAAGGTACGGCGCTTTCGACGCTTGGAGATTCGCCGCAAGGTCGAAGAGACGCTCCGGCTTGTGGGCTTGGAGGGGTTGGGGAAGCGTCCCCCCAATCAACTGTCCGGAGGGCAGCAGCAGAGGGTCGCGCTATGCAGAGCTTTGGTCATCGAGCCGGAGGTGCTCCTGTTCGACGAACCGCTGTCCAACTTAGACGCCAAGCTGCGTGTCGAGACAAGGGAGCACATCCGCAAGTTGCAGAAGACACTTGGAATAACGAGTCTGTACGTGACCCACGATCAGGCCGAAGCGATGGCGATTTCGGACTTGATCGCGGTGATGCACACCGGTTGTATCCAGCAGATGGGGACGCCTTACGAGATCTACGCCAAACCCGCCAACACGTTCATCGCGGACTTCATCGGACGGGCCAACTTCCTCCGGGCCCGAGTGGCACAGTTGACGGAAGGAGAGATAGTGCTTGAGCTTGACGGGGGCGAACCGATCGCCGTCGCAGCCGCCAACGGTTTCGCCGCCGGTGACCGCGTCAACGTAGTCGTCAGACCCGAGGCCGTGGATCTTGTTGGGCCCGGAGAAGGCGAACTGAACGGCACGATCACGCTGGCACACTACACGGGCTCCATGGCTACCTACCGTGTTGACCTGCCTGACGGTGAGGGATTCAACGTAGAGGTTCTCAGCCCTCAGGAGAAGGGGTTCCTCGAACTCGGCACGCAGGTAGGAATACGGATCCACAGGAAGAGTGTGCACATTCTTGCCGACACGTGATGTCAAGCTACGACCTGTTCGCCTTCGACTTAGACGGGACGTTGCTCGATGCTTCGGGGCGGATCCCTCCCGACACGCTGACCTTTGTGCGTGAACTCGGGCAGACTGCCCATGTCACCCTGGCCACAGGGCGATCGCTCGCTTCGTCCAGATCCTATCTGAAGGAGCTTGCGGTGCGCATCCCAGCAGTCTTGTACCACGGGGCAGCCGTGTGGGATCCTGTGGAAGAACGTACGTTGCGAACGCGAAGCATCCCGCCGGAACTCGCTCATCGGCTGCTGGAGAGAACCGCTCATCTTCCCCTTGATGTGCAAGTCTACCGGTCCATAGATGACCCCGTGGTCTACGTGAAGGCGATGTCGCCACGGGTGCAGACGTTCGCACGGCAAGAACGACTGACCATGAGCGAGAAGGTTGACTGGACAGAGATCTTGGCAACAGGGGTGTTGAAGATGCTCTGCATCACGGATCCCGATCGGCTTTCTGACGTAGCGGTGGCACTTCGCGATATCGTTCCGGAGCTTACGGTGGTGCAATCCGCGCGAGCGTACGTGGAGATCCTTCCGCCCAACACAACCAAGGGCGATGCCCTTGCCTGGCTCTGCAGCGAGCTCGGGGTGCCCCTGAGCAAGGTTGTCGCGGTCGGCGATCAGATGAGCGATCGGACAATGCTCGAGCAAGCAGGCCTCGGGGTGGCGATGGCCGGGGGGTCAACGCAGTTGAAGGCGTTCGCCCAGCGCGTGATCAGCGAAATCCCGGACTTATGGTGCATCACCTAAGTACGGCACGTTTGACGTGGCAGGCAGCGGGGTCTCATCATGGCTATGTGGTGGTCATCGTAGACAGTGTCGAGTACCGTCACGCCAAGATGCACCGCTCATGGAGAGATGCTCGACAGGGCCGTCTGCATCTCTATGTCCTCCCTCCCTACAGCCCCGAGCTGAACACCATCAAGCGCATGTGGAAGCTCATGCGACGGGAATGCCTCCACAACCGCCGCTTCACCCTCTTCGGAAGTCGTGACCGTATACGTCGAGCGATTGCTCAACACATGGAGCAATCAGAAGAGTGTGCTCAGGCGACGTTGCGCAGTTGATATGGGCACCGTACATGGAGTGCGACGCATGATGTATGGCCTAGGCTCGTAACGTTGGAAGAAAGGGAGGACAGTCCACATGCACAGTGAACTCAGAGTGGGGGTCATCGGAACAGGAAGGATTGGCCGCGTGCACGCCGAGAACTTACAGCGTCGCATCCAAGGATCCCGCGTGGTGGCGGTTGCTGACGTGAGAAAGGGCACAGCCGAGGAGTGTGCGGCTGCGTTAAGCATCGAGCGGGCTCATGGGGATCCGCAGGCGGTTCTGGATGACAGTGCGGTCGATGCTGTTGTCATCTGCTCAAGCACGGATACGCATGCCCCACTCATAGAGGCCGCGGCGCAGGCAGGCAAGCACATCTTCTGCGAAAAGCCGATAGCCCTGGATCTCGCTGCCATTGACCGAGCGCTGGAAACCGTCAGCCGAGCGGGCGTCAAGCTACAGGTTGGCTTCAACCGCAGGTTCGACCCCGGGTTCGCCCGAGCCAGGGAGGTGGTGGCGGAGGGGACATTGGGCAAGGTGCACCTGCTCAGGATCAGCAGCCGCGACCCCGAACCTCCACCGCTAGAGTACCTCAAAGTCTCGGGGGGGATCTTCCTGGACATGACGATCCACGACTTCGATATGGCACGGTTCCTGGTGGGGGACGAAGTCGAGGAGGTGTTCGCCGTTGGCGCGGCGCTGGTCGATCCCGCCGTCGGCGAGCTTGGGGACGTGGACACCACTTGCGTAACCCTTCGCTTTGCCGGAGGAACCCTGGGAGTCATCGACAACTCACGCAGGGCGACCTATGGATACGACCAACGAGCAGAGGTCTTCGGAGAGCGGGGCATGGTGCAGGTAGGTAACCGCAAGCCCCACCGGACTGTGATCAGTGACAGGGATGGTGAACTCAATCCTGCCAACCTAGCTTTCTTCGTCGAGCGGTACGCGGAGGCCTTCGTGCGCGAGCTGCAGGCCTTTGTCGACGCCGTGCGGGAGGAACGGGATGTCCCCGTGACAGGGCAGGATGGGCGCGTGCCGGTCGTCATGGGATACGCAGCCAAGCGCTCCCTGGAGCTTGGACGGCCGGTCACCCTGACCGAGATCGAGGCGGGGCTCTCCCGATAAGTCCTTGGCATGGAACGAGGGAGGAGGGGTACAATGTCTGTCGTCGTACAAACGTTTGCGAAAGGGGACCGATGAAGGCACTAAGGTTGTCGGCGAAGTGTGAACCCCGTTCTGGCTACGTTGTTACGGAGTTCGAAAAACAGACCGGGAAGGCGATCCAAGGCTTCAACATGTGGTGTCACCCGAAGCTGGAGGTCGTGGATGTACCTGAGCCTCAGGTGGGACCTGGGCAGGTGTTGATCCGTGTGCGTGCTTGCGGCGTGTGCGGTTCGGACATGCACTTCTACGAGACGGATAAGGACGATTACATCCTCTATCCTGGCCTGACGAAGTTCCCAGCAATCTTAGGACACGAGTTCGCTGGGGAGATCGTCGCGGTAGGCCCTGGACCCGAGGGACAACAGTTCAGCGTTGGAGATCGGGTGACGGTCGAGGAGATGGTATGGTGTGGCCATTGCCGTCCCTGCCGTGACGGGTTCCCCAACCACTGCCAGAACTTGGAGGAGATAGGGTTCACGATCGACGGGGCCATGGCCGAGTACATCGCGGTTCCTGCAAAGCTCTGCTGGAAGGTCGACGACGTGTTCACAAGGTACACGGACGAAACACTCGCCTGGCAGGTAGCAGCAACGACCGAGCCGACCTGCGTCGCCTACAACACGATCTTCGAGCGGGGGGAAGGGTTCCGCCCAGGGGCGTACGTTGTCGTCTACGGTACGGGACCGATCGGCCTGGCCGCCGTCCAGCTGGCCAAAGCCGCTGGCGCAGCCCGGGTGATTGCCTTTGAGGTCTCGGAGGCCAGACGGAATCTGGCCAAGGTTGTGGGAGCCGACCATGTCTATGACCCAGCGAACGTGGTACCCTCCGAAGTTGTGCTGGAGCACACCCGGGGAGAGGGCGCTGACTTCTCGGTAGAGGCTGCCGGAGCGCCGGAGAAGACCATCCCCGAGATGGAGAAGACGCTGGCCATCAACGGAAAGATCGCCATCGTGGGCCGGGCGGCTCAGCGCGTGCCGATGTTCCTGGAGCAGTTCCAGGTACGGCGCGCCCAGCTATACGGTGCGCAGGGACACTCCGGCCATGGAATCTTCCCCTCCGTGATCCGGTTGATGGGCTGCGGAGCGGTGGATAACGCCCCCATGATCACGGCACGCTACGCGCTTTCCGAAGCCGTCGAGGCGATCAAGCAGTCGACCTTCCGGGCGGACGGCAAGATCATCGTCACACCGTAGGTACGTGAGCGCGCCGTTGGTCCATCTGGGATCGTGAAAGGAGAGCACATGTCGATGTGGATCACGACCGATCATCCGGCGATTGTGTTTGAGGACAGCGCGGTGGGGCAACTCAAGAAGCGCCTGTGGGATGCCTCCCAGGATGACATCGACCGCGTGTTGGCC
>PUMK01000205.1 GCA_003551325.1 Candidatus Acetothermia bacterium
AGCGGAGGACCTCATCGAGGCGATCGACAGCGGTGCGGCCTCCGGGGCACTGCTCGACGCGATGCGCCTGTGGATATGGCGGATGCGTGGTTGGGGCGAGGGTTGGGAGGTGCGACCCGCTGAGGAGGACCTGGGCTTCCGGATGGCTGTAGCTCCGGGGAGCGAGGAGCTTCACCGGGATCTGGAGTGTTTCCTTGCTGAGTTGGCCGCCTCGGGTGAACTCGAGGATCTGGTGGAGAGGTACTTGCGATGAGGTGGGTCACCGCCTTGTCGCTGGTGGCACTCCTGAGCGTCCTCGTCGTCGGTACCTTGGGGCTCTTTCCCCGCGATCCCGTGGAGGGCTGGGAAGAGGCGACAAGCGCTTATGGAGCGCGCAATGCGGTAGCCGCCATCGTGCTTGGGGCACGACTGTGGGACACCCTCATGGAGGTGTTGGTCTACGCGATGGCGATGCTTGGTGTGCGCATGGGCATGAGCACGCTGCCGGAGTTCCGTGCGCCGCGACCGCGTGTTGCCGAGACGCCGCTTCTCCTCAAAGCTGCTGATATCCTGATCGGGGTCGTGTTCGTGTTCAGCTTGTACCTCGCGGCCAGTGGCCACCTGGGCCCGGGCGGTGGGTTCCCTGCAGGGGCGATTCTAGGGTCGGGTCTTCTGCTTCTGGCCTTGGCGAAGGGGGCGGATCGCTTGGCTGAGGAGCTGTACGAACCCACGCTGGAAGGGCTGGAGTACGGAGCGGTGGCTGTCCTCCTCCTCATCGGCGCGATGACGTTGTTGCTGGGTGTACGAGGTCAGATCCCGCTCGTTGCGGCCAACCTGTTCATCGGGTTGGAGGTTGCGATTGGGGCGTGGGTGGTGCTGCACCGGTTCACTACCCATCGGGGGGAGGTGTGACGTGGAGGGGTTGACCGCGGGCTTGATGGCTGTGGCCCTGGCCGGGCTTGGGCTCTGGACGCTGGTCCACCGTCGTAACGTGATCTGGAAGCTCCTTGGGCTGAACGTTGCCTCTGGAGGGTCGATCCTGTTTCTCGTTGCTGTGGCCCACCGGCCTGATGGGCGCCCACCGATTCTCGGGTTGGGTCCGGGGCCTGCAACCGATCCCCTGCCGCAGGCGCTGGTCCTCACAGCGATTGTCATCCACTTCGCCACGCTAGCCCTTTCGCTTGTGTACGTAGTGTTCTTGACCGAGCGCCGACATACGCAGGACGTACCCAAGCTGGAGCGAAGAAGGAGTCGCCGGTGACTGCTGCGGCCGCAGGTGTTCTTGCTTACTTCCTCCTCGGTACGCTGGGTGTCGTCACCGGGAAAGGTCGTCTCGGTGGTGCCCTGGCCATCGTTGCGGGTCTGGTTTCCCTGGGCCTCTGGGCCCCCGGTTTTCCCGAAGGGTTGATCGGAGACCCTCCATGGGGCATACCCCTTGTTGGGGACACGATTGCCCTGGCCTTCTGGTGCTTCATCCCCCTTGTGCACGCAGCGGTGTGGTGGCACGAACGGCGTCGGCCGTCCGCTTTCCATGGCCTTGTGACCCTCCTTGTGGGTACGTGCTTGGCGACAGTGCTCTCCCGCGACCTGTTCAACCTGTATGTGGCGCTTGAACTGGGGTCGCTGCTTTCGTTCCTTCTCATCGGGTACGATCCTCGTGCACGCGCGGTGTGGGGGAGCCTTCAATACCTCATCCTGGCGACCGTGGGGATGCTCCTGTACCTGTTCGGAGTGGCGCTTGTCTACGGGACGTTGGGAACACTATCCCTCACGCGTATTGCCGAGCTCGCGCCCGACTTCGCTCACCCCCCTCTCGCCATCGGTGCGGGCTTATTGGTCGCGGGAGCGGCAGTCAAGGCCGGGGTGTTTCTCGTGGGTCTCTGGCTTCCCACTGCGTATGGCGAAGCCCCCACCGGTGTCGCCACGCTGCTTGCCGGTCTGGTGGGGAAGATGGGCATCGTCACCCTGGCCCGGTTGGCCGAGTCGATGCCCGTAGGAACGGTAGTGACCGCGTTGGGAGTGCTCACCGGGTTTGGAGGCCTCCTTTATGCTCTTTGGGAGAAGGACCTCAAGCGTTTTCTTGCCTACCATGTGATCTCTCAGATCGGCTACATGCTTATGGGCTTCGGGCTTGGCGGTCCAGCGTTCTTTGCTGCTACGCTGTACACGGTGGCGCACTGCTTGTTCAAGGGTCTCCTGTTTCAGGCCGGTGGCGTGGCTGTTGAAGCCACAGGAGAGCGAACGATCCCGTCCTTGGCCGGTCGCCTGCCGCGGGCCGCAGCATGGGGGCTTGCCGTGGGAACGTGGGCGATCGTGGGGATCCCTCCGCTGGCAGGCTTCGTGTCCAAGGAGTACCTTGGGATCGAAGCCACGACAGCATTCTCGTGGACGTTCACGGCGCTCGCGCTTGGAACCACAGCCTCGTTCTCGAAGCTCATCCCGCTGTTCCGCCCTGGCCGCCCCGGAGGAGCGTGGGGGGGGATCGCTCTGTTGGCGTTCGGGGTGGTGGGCTTCTCGGCGTGGGGGCTGGCGAGGCTTCCAGGCCTCTGGGCGGCAGACCTGTGGGCCAAGGCTCTGATCACGGTTGTGCTGGGGTACGGGCTCTTCCGAATTCTGAGTAAGTTCCGTCCACGGCTTCCGGAGGTGACCTTGGACCGCGTGGCCGTGGCTATCTTAGGTGTCTCAGCGATCATCCCGCTTACACTCCTTGCCTTCGGCTGACCCCGCTGCCTCATGGCCAAGTTGTCTTAATGTCAGACAGTCAGTACATTGAGCCCAAGGAGGCAACGATATGCGCAGAATCCACAGCAAGTTGTTCACCCCAGGGCCCACGGAGGTCCGAGCCGAGGCCCTGCAGGCGATGGCGGTGCCCCAGGTGCACCATCGTTCACCGGAGTTCTCGGTGCTCTACGCAAACGTCCAAACGAAGCTTCAACGGTTCCTGTATACCGAAGGTCCGGTGCTCCTCTTCACCTCCTCCTCTACGGGCGCGATGGAGGCGGCAGTTCAGAACTGCGTTCAGAAGAAGTGCCTGAACCTTGTGAACGGTGCCTTCTCCCGCCGGTGGCACGAGATGACCGTGGCCTGTGGGCTCCCCTGTGAGGCGTTGGAAAACCCGTGGGACAAATCCATCAAACCGGAACAGGTCGAAGAGAAGCTGGCGACCGGAGCGTTCGACGCGGTGACGCTCGCCTACAACGAGACCTCCACGGGCATGCTCAACCCCCTCGAGGGCATCGCAGAGGTTGTGCGCGAATTTCCGGATGTTCTCCTGTTGGTGGATGCCGTCTCGGCGATGGGTGGTGTGAAGATCGAAGTCGACCGCTTGGGACTGGATGTGTGCCTTGCCGGTACCCAGAAGGCGCTGGCACTTCCGGCGGGGTTAACGGTGTGTACGGTCTCCGAACGGGCTCTGGCGCGCGCTGAACAGGTCAAGCCGAAGACCTACTACTTCAGCTTCCCCGTTATGATGAAATACCATAAGAAGAACCAGACCCCCTCAACACCCTCGATCTCCCACATGTACGCGTTGGACGTGGAACTTGACGCGATCCTCCACGAAGAGGGTCTCGAGCGCCGTTTCGCCCGGCACGTGGAGATGGCCGAGCTGGTGCAGGCGTGGGCACAGCGTCACTTCTCGATCTACCCCGAGCAAGGTTACTGGTCAAAGACGCTGACCTGTGTGAACAACACGCGGGGGATCTCGGTCAAGGACTTGAACAACAAGCTCGTGGAGGACTACGGCGCACGCATCTCCAACGGCTACGGCGAGCTCAAGGAGAAGACATTCCGTATTGCCCACATGGGGGATCTCACCAAGCCGGAGGTGCACGGGTTGCTGTGCACCATTGAAGCGGTGCTCGGGCTCTAGGAGGGTCGATGAAGCTGCTGATCTGTGATCCGTTGGCGGATAAGGCGGTTGAGGACCTCAAGGCGGCAGGGCTTGATGTCACAGTACGCCCCGGTATGTCTCCTGAGGAATTGGCTGAAGAACTGGCCAAGGGGTACAAGGCCACGGTGGTTCGCTCGGCCACCAAGCTGCGCCGGCCTGCCCTTTTGGCTTCCCGTGGTCTTGAGCTCATCGTGCGTGCGGGGGTAGGACTCGACAACATCGATGTCGAGGCGGCAAAGGAGAAGGGCATCCGGGTGGAGAACACCCCCCGCGCCAGCAGCGACTCCGTTGCCGAGCTCGTGCTGGCGCACATGTTCGCCCTGGCGCGCCTTGTCCCCCAGGCCACCCAGTCCATGCGCGAGGGACGCTGGGAGAAGAAGGCCTTCAAGGGTATCGAGCTTCAGGGGAAGACACTGGGGATCATCGGCATCGGTCGGATCGGACAAGCCCTGGCCCAACGTGCGTTGTGCCTAGGGATGGCCGTACTGGCCTACGATGCCTACGTTCAGGAGGCTCCCCTTGCGGATGTGAACATGGTCGCCAAAGAGGCGCTCTTGAGGCAGGCGGATTTCGTGAGCCTCCATGTGCCCGTGGATCCCTCCGGACCGGTCATCGGCCCGAAGGAGATCGCAACCATGAAGGACGGAGCCTACCTGATCAACTGCGC
>PUMK01000072.1 GCA_003551325.1 Candidatus Acetothermia bacterium
GACGTATGCACCTGCGTGAAGGAAGTGAGAACTGAGCGCAGTCACGACTGCGTCGACCGCGCCAGGAAAGCGGGGCACAAGGCTGAAGTACGCCACAAGAAGCATATAGGCCACGGTGTAGATTGGTCGTCTGGTCGCGGTCAACACACTCGTGTGTCACGCTCCTTCCATCAGAATTCCACGATCCTAGCTTTGTCTGGTGGACCGGGTTGTGTCTGGGTAAGACGCCGATCGCGACGCAAGCCCCTCTAACAGACTTGCCAGTCTCCTCGTCATGTTCTCTCTCGTGAACTCCTGCAGACGTGAGCTGTTCTCTCGTGCGGCTTTGGAGTATCTGAGGTAGTTCTCCTCGAGCTCGGCGATGGCTTGCACGAGGGAACGCACGTCGTCGGGGGCGAAACCGATGTTCCCCGGCAAGGTGCCAAGGATCTGCGCGCCTTCGCCTCGTAGACCGAACAGAATGGGCAGGTTCAGCGCCAGGTAGTCGAAGACCTTTGATGGTATTGTAGTGGCGAAGACGTCGGCGTCACGCAGGTGCAGGAAGAGCGCTGACCCCTCGGACATGAGCTGCATCGCTTTCTGTTTGCTGCATGGTCCAGTGAATTGCACATTGGGTATCTCCCGGGCCAGTGCTTCGAGTGCTTGTCTGCGGACTCCGCCCCCGATGAGTTTGAACTCCACCTCAGGGAACGCTTCTCCGGCCTCTATGAGCACTTCTAGTCCTTGAGAACGGCCCAGATTGCCGGCGTAGACGATCGAACTGAGCTGCGGGTTCTCCTCAGGTAGCCCGCTTGTCTGCGAAGAGGGAAGCGCGATCGTGTCCACCCCATTGTAGATCACTTCTACACGTCTCTTCCCGTCCACTCGTCGCTGGATCTCGGCTTGCATGGGCTTCGAGACACATACGACTAGCTGTGCCCGCCGGTATAGGAAGCGTTCCAGCCAATGCCCGATGGGCACGGAGACTCTCTTGACGGGCAACTGCCCAGTGGCCACAGCGGAGTCCGGCCACAGGTCGCGAACGTCGAGCACGAAGCTCGCTCGCTTCAGCCTAGCCAGGAGCCAGGCAGGCACTCCCACGAAGAGCGGCGGGCTGCTGGCTATGACATGATCAACGCGCCAAGGTGTGCGCAACACGCCCCACACGAAGGCTGTGAGCATGAACGAGAGAAACTGCAGCAGATACCACACGCCCCCCCGATCCGCAATGGGAAGCACAGGTGCGCGGATCACGCGCACTCGCTCGGGAAGCGTTGTCTGCCCTTCTCCCTGGGCCTGTTCTCGGTGAGGTCGGCCAGCAAGCACGGTCACCGCAAAGCCCAGGCGGCTAAGCCAGGCGGCAGTCTCGCTTACGCGGAAGGCCCCGGCCGTGACGTCTGGGGGAAAGACCTGAGAGATGAACAGCACCTTGGTCGGCCTCATGGAACGCTCCGGCACTGCCAGTGGTTCCCCTCGCGACTCAGGCTGTGGGTGCCCTTCCGGGTCACGATGTCCAGCCTGTTCCCGCCCTCGGACGAGAAACTCTGTACCGCCGACTCGTCGGTCGACAGTGTGTAGCCGAGCGTCATGGGAAGCACGCCTTCGCTTTCCATCCGGAGAACCGTGGCGTCTTGCTTGGAGCCCATACGGGGAGCATAGAAGCCTTGTTCCACGGAGAATGCGCACCCCTTGAGGGGCACCACGCTGAGTGCTGCGTTGCCGACCTGCGCCCGGCGGGCGTGGGCATCGTAGTTCGCGCTAGGATGGAGATGCAGGAAGCTGG
Source organism: Candidatus Acetothermia bacterium (assembly GCA_003551325.1). Classification (GTDB taxonomy): domain Bacteria; phylum Bipolaricaulota; class Bipolaricaulia; order Bipolaricaulales; family Bipolaricaulaceae; genus B1SED10-245. The sequence goes on from PUMK01000072.1 coordinate 1,763, forward strand.
CTGCTCGATGTCTGCCTGCACCGCATATTGAGTCGAACACAACCACAATGGTTCCGTCGATGATGAACAGCGTCCTCTCGTGGACGGGCCGGCCCTTCAGCCTCTGGTAGCCGTCATGCCGACCGCTGATCGCCACTAGACGGTCTTCGTGCTGGATGTTGACGTCATGGGGACGCGGTCGTCTTCCAATGCGGAAGCTCTTCCAGATCTCCGCTTGTTCCTCCCCGTCGAGCATGACGGTGTTATGAGCCGAGGTACTCCGGCAGGCGTTTCTAAGCTCGTTCTCCTCGTAGGTGGGAGTTCCCGAGTCCACGATCACCCGAACCCCGTCGACCGCCAGCTCAAAGCTGAACAGGTCGCAGTGCGCGTGGCCGAGCTGATAGTCAGGACCTAGTTCGGCCCCGTCAAAGCCCAGCATGAGGCGCGGTGACGTCACCATCACATAGCCGCTCTCCCGGTGGTGAGTCACGTCAGTGTGCTCTCCCGTGCCCGTACAGGCTCTGGGTAGCGCTCTGTGGCCTGCGCCCAGCGCTGCCTCTGCATAGGCGAGTACTTCGGCAGGTGTCGGTGCCATGTTGTACGCCGCGTCGTTGAACAGAGGGTAGAAGCCGTCAGGGAACAGAAGCGAACGGAGGTAAGAGGTCATTGCTATGGCCTTACACCGCAATACCTCGGCAATCGCTGCCTCGCTCGCGTCGGCGAACAGCAGGCAGTCGAGTACGTCCTCGAGGACAAGGCAGTGATAGGTAGGGCTTCGCTCGAAGTGGCAGCCGTCGGCAAGGATCTGCTCATTGAGCTGTTCGCTCAACAGCTTGGTCCCACGCTGCAGCCAATGTGACGCCTTTGGATCTGCAAAGAACGTGCCCGCGACGAACAGGGCCTTGATGTTCTTGAACAGGTGGTTGGCCAGCAGATCGTACTCCAGATGGCGGCTTAGGTACTCCGTCTGCTGGTGAGTGGAACCCAGAAGCCGCTCCCTGAAACCCGAATCGCCCTCCAGTTCTCGGTTGAACGCCAGGCTCGCCAGAAGCCAGTTGACGATCCTCAGCGAAACGGTGTAAGGGTGCCAGGCATCTCCGGCGATGGTTCGGTTCGCCCTCATCCAGCTCTCGGCAAGCTCCCGAAAGCGGGCGTAGTATGCTTGATCTCTAGTCTTCTCGTGGGCTGCCGCAAGATCGAAGAGCCAGTCAAAGCCGTGCAAGGTGAACCGCCATAGCCGGCTCTGCTCGGGGGCGGTCCAATTGACCTCCTCCCACTCTGAAACCGACTCTCCCACGAAGCTGAACGTCCCCTGGAGGATACTGTCTGCACGGGCGACAGCGGTGCGTGTGTCCCTGGTGAGGAGTCGCCGCTCCACAGACACAGGCAGACCGGCGAGTTGGTAGCGAGCATGCTCCGGTGGAGGTGCCACGCGCGGCGCAAGGACGTGCGAGGCCACTGTCCTCCGCAGACGGTGCATGACCTGCACAGCTTTGAGGTGGCGCGCGGTGTGATAGTAGAGCCCTAGTGTCTTTCCCAGGTCCTTCATTGCCGGTCATGCTTGCGGCATCCCAGCCTGAGGACACGAAAGCCCGCTTGACGCCAAGCATGGACGTCGAGGAAGTTGCGCGTGTCCAGCAGCTGCCGCGTGCGCATTCTTGTGCCTATGTCCTCGGGGTCCAGGGCTTCGAACTCTCTGTGATCAGTCAGGAGCACTGCAAGGTCCGATCCGGCGATGCCCTCGTCCATACTGCACAGAGCCTGCTGTGGACGTGTCACATGGGGATCCACAGCGGCGACCCTGTAGCCCCTCATGCGGAGCCGATGCAACACGGCCAGGGCGGGGCTCTCCCGGGTGTCGTCTACGTTGCCTTTGTAGGCTAGTCCAAGCAAGGTCACCTTCGGATCCTCGATCTCCTGCAACGCTTCCTCAATCAGCGATAACACGACGTCAGGCTGGCTGTCGTTGATCGCCCGGCTCAAGCGCACAAGGCGCGCTTCATCGGGAGCGCTTTCTACGAGGAACCAGGGGTCGACCGAGATGCAATGCCCTCCTACACCGGGTCCGGGACGGAGGAGGTTCACCCTTGGGTGGTGGTTGGCCAGGTCGATCACTTCCCAAACATCAAGTCCCAGTCGGTCGCACACGCGCGCTAGTTCGTTCGCCAACGCGATGTTAACGTCGCGGAACGTGTTCTCCACCAGTTTGACCAGTTCTGCTGTGCTGGTGTCGGTGAGGAACAGCTTGCCGCTCACGAATGCTGAGTAGAGTTCCTGAGCCCTTCTTGCGCACGCGTCGGTTATGCCTCCGATCACCCGGTCGTTTTCCAGAAGCTCCTTGATGATGCTCCCAGGGAGGACCCGCTCGGGACAGTGGGCCAGATGGAAGCCCCTGCCAGCCTTCAGACCGGAACGCTCCAGTATTGGAGCCACCACGTGCGCGGTCGTACCCGGCGGCACAGTGGACTCGAGAATCACCAAGTTCCCTTGTCTCAGGCAGCCAACGATGGAAGCGGCCGCGTTCTCTACGAAGCTCAAGTCGGCGTGCGTCTCCATCAGGGGCGTGGGCACGGCGATGATGAACACATCGGCCTGGATGGGCTTCTCTTCCGCGCGGAGCAGTCCGGAGTTGAATGCGCCTTGCACCAACGTGCGCAGGCCGGGTTCTTCGATGTGGACGCCCCCGGAATTCAAGACCTTGACCACGCTTGCGTCGGTGTCGACGCCCACCACCTGGAACCCGTGCGTCGCCAGCACCGCTGCTGTGGGGAGTCCGATGTACCCCAA
>PUMK01000208.1 GCA_003551325.1 Candidatus Acetothermia bacterium
CCAATCGACCCCTGCCACCCGGTACCAGTACTCCCGATGCGGCTCCACGCCTTTGTCGGTGAACGTACCAAACAGGGCGGTTGGATCGGGCTCCGCGGGTATCTCCTCACACGAGGGCTGGATCCCTGTCCACGGCGTTGTGCTGACGGTGCCGTCGATGAACACGCAGGCGATGAACGCAGGGGGCTCCGTTTCCTCCGTTGACCGGTAGACGTGGAACGCACGAATGTCCTGAACTGGTGAGGACACCCACTCGATGAGCACCGCATTGCTCCTTGCCTGCAGGCCCGAGATGATGGGAGCCGGCGGCGGGGTCTCCTCGTAGAGCCGCTGGCATAGGTACTCGCCCTTGTCGGGGCATGCGGTGTCCAGCACACCTGGGTAGAGATTCCGTGCCATGTCAAACGCCCTCACCCAATAGGCGTAGCAGATGGGTGAACCCTCGGGGAGCGCGTGATCCTCGAAGTAGACAGCTCCGGTCTCGTTGAGCCTCTTTCGCGCTTCCGCGACGAGCAGCTCCCCTACAAGCACGAAGTCGCAGTACACGGGCTCGAACTCCTTGAGCGCTGTCACGTCATGAGACACCTCCCGCTCGGGCCGGTAGGGAACGCCGAAATCGCAGATGCTTCGGTAGATCTGATAGCCACCAAGGTCAGGTTCGGGGTTCGGTTCCCACATGATGGTGATGTGCTCGGCGTAGCCTTCGGATCGGATAAGGCGCGTTGGCCCAGGAGGTGTGGTATCCGGAACCCTACCCGAGATGGCAGCGGACGGCGCGCTCATGTTCCCTTGGGGCGAGCCATCGACGCAGCGAACCCGGTACCAGAAGTCCTTCTCCCCGTACTCGGGGATGATCGCGGGGTCGGTGTCCGTCCAGCTGAGGGTCATGATGGCAGAATCGGTGGGATCGGCGGTCAAACTGTGCACGAGATAGGCTGACAACGCCTCTGGGTCGTCGAGCGCTTCAAGGCTGTCCGCGCGGTATACCAAGTAGGTATGCGCGGTGTCGAGTTCCCTGTGCCCGTCGATATCGTGGGTCACCTTCCTCCAGGAGATGACGAGCCCCGGTGTGGCCGGATCGACCAGGGGGTCGACCGCGACCCGCGTCGGCGCCTTGGGGGGAGTGAGGTCCACCGGTGTGGCAGATTGCGCCTCGCTCCAGTCCCCGGTGCGTCCCAGGATGTCGCAGGACGCTACCTGGTAGTGATAGGTCTTCCCGTTCTCCGGACCGAAGATCGTGACACCGTCCACGACGTGCGACGATGGGAATCCGTCCTCGTCCCATCGACGGTAATCGACGAACCCGGGACGGGGATCGAGCGCATTGCCGTCCAGATCCTCGGTCACATCGAACACGATGGCCTGGGCGCTGATGATCTGGGGGAAGGGGAGGTACGGGGAGATGCGCCGCACCACGTAGCTGTGGGCTTCATCATTGCGTTCCCACAGGCAGAGGACGGTGTTGTCCCCGGCGATGGCGGTGAGACCTTCAGGGGGAGCGGGAAGCTCGAACACACCCACCTCCACCCCCACCTCGGGTCCGAGGACGATCTCCTCGCCTCCTCTACCTACGCCACGCAGTTCGTAGTGATAGCGCGCACCAGGGACCACCGCGTGGTCGATGAACGCCAACCCGCGTACCTGTCGGATCGCGGGGTCGAGCTCCCCGAGGAGCTCAAGGATCGCTTCCTCCTCCGCTGTGGGGCCTCGCGCAATGACTGTGCATGGATCGACGGCGTCGGTACGCTTGGCGTCATCAGGGAGGAGGGACCGAAAGGCCTCGTGCAGCATTCGCCACTCTTCGGATCGCTCAGGGATGATGGCCCTCAGCGCAGCGCAGGTGTCCACAGGCATGATCATCGCTCGGCCGTTGACAGGGAGAGAAGGGTACGTACGTGCCGTTGCCTCCTTGCGGTAGAGGTTGTAGCCGATCACGTTCTCCGCGGCGGTCCAATGAAGGACGATGTAGGCTCTCCCGGCCGGATCGACCTCTGAGGAGGTGGCGTACAGGTACCGTTGGTCAAGGGCTTGGCCGTGCCCCGCCCAGCAAACGATCAGCAAGGCGATCACGAGGGGCACGCCGCACAACCCCGTCGCATGACGACGCGCGCGGGCCCTCTTCGCCCACAGCCGTTGCGCGGCAGCGCGGCGGGCCAGCATTGCACCACCACTTCTAGTAAGCATAGAAACCACCGTCGTTGAACCCTGCGGTGACGGTGACCGAGGTACAGATCACCCACAGCACACAACCGCGCACACCGAAACTCCCTTCGAAGTAGAACAGCGGTGTGGGGCCGTACAACGCCATGCTTGCCCAGGCAGAGGCTGAGATGAGCCCTCCGAGGACCTCCCCATTCACCTGGACTCCGCCGCTCCCCACGATCTGTGGCACCGCAGAGTTCAGCGAGGGAAGGAAGGCTCCCATCCCCAGATACAGCTTGTATCCTCCTCCAAAGATGTAGAACTGGACACTGGCGGAGAGCTGTCCGTAGCCGTACAGGCCGGTGAGGCGCGTGTCCTTGGGGATGGTGCTGCCTACGCCGAAATGCTCGGATGCCGAATCCAGCACCCAGGCTCTCGACCGTGGTGCGTTGTGACCGATGAACAACCCGCCTTCCAACCCCAGCCCTCCCGTCCAGCTGCACAGCGCGACACGGAGCTTCCCTTGCAGGTATTGTGCCTGCGGATCGATGTACCAGGTGAGCTGTCCCTCGCCCTCCAGCCCCACGACCATGGAGTTGCAGTCGATGCGGCCGAGCACTTGACCTTCCACCGAATCCCGTGTGTGGTCGACGGCAAGGAACACCGAACCGGACACGTCCACGGCACACCCGCCCACCGCAAGCAGCAGGTCTCCTCCTGCGTAGAAGACCGTGGAGTTTGGCGTAACGGACATGTTCACCTCGACGAGGTAGCCGGCCTTGGGCGCCAAGATCCCCATTCCCGCAGTAGCGGATTGTTCCATGTAGCCGCCGATGGCGATCCGCTTGAGCAGCGGACCCTCGATGCGTATGCACCCGGTGATCTCCCCCAGGCTGGTCAGCCGTGCAAACAGGTCAAGGTCCAGGTCGTGTGTGGTGTACGAACTCAGACAGATGTCGATCACAGGCTGTTCGGTGATCGGATCCGGGCGGATTTCGATCACGGCGTTCAGTGGGTTGAGGCCGAGAAATCCGATCGTGGTTGACCCCTTTCCCAGGAACCCCTGTTGCACGATCTCGTTGTAGTCCATCGATGCGTCCGGGAAGTCGAGGAACGCGAGCAGCTTGCCGCTGGCGTCATCGATGCGCCCCGTGAGATGGAGATCGGTGGGGTGGCAACCAGCCTCGCCCAGCCTGGGGACCGTGACATAGCGCGCGTAGAAGGGTTCGTCGACGTTGTCGTGGCGGGCATCCCGGATGTTGACATAGGCGCGGCCGAAGTAGTTGAAGTGCACGTCCCCGCACACCGCCAGATGGGCACGTGCCTCGAGTCCGTTCAGCCCCGGGACGGGGTCGGAGAGCCGAAGCTGATGTGCGGAGAACGGGAGCTTGTCAAAGCGTTGCCCGTACGTGTTGTGGTCGAGGAACAGTTCCCCCAGGTTGCCGTCAGCACGCATCTCACACCAGGTCAAGGGGAACGCCTTGTCGAAATGCACGTACTCGCTGATCCCCGCCGCGGTGAAGATGAGGCGGCCTGTGCGCACGCTGACAACCCCCGCTTGGGTTGCGTCACCCGTCGGCTCAAACCCGAGGTCCCAGTACTCCAAGGTTACCCCGTCCACAGGGAGTACAACGTTCCCGCCCACGAGGTGCGCTGTTGAGGTGGCCTCCATGAACGAGAACGCAAGGTGCTCGATGCTGCAGGGTTCCGGGATCCATAGCTCACCGTGGATCTCCGATCCGTACACCGCGCTGGCGGCGTACTGGAGGCGTAGGGGCGCTTCATCCTGCGGGATGAGGTGCGTGAGTACGGGATCCGCGAAGCCTGACATGAGCGTAGCCCGGAACGATTCGCCGCCCACGTAGCCACGGCGGGATGGATCGCCGAGGTTGACGCGGTAGTCCAGGCGGTGAACGCGAAGCTCGCCGTCGACGCCGTCGCCTCCAATGCGGAGCCAGCCGTGGACGTTGTCCATCCGCAGAGGACTCGCCGTTCCATGAGGCCCGTCGGGTGAATGGATCGCCAGCATCCCCATCCCCCCGCTGGCTATCGTGATCCCTGACATATGCAGTGAAGCCAGCTTGGCGATCGTTGCCTCCACAGCATGCGTGGGAAGGACAACCTCAAGGAACGACGTCCCTGTGTCCGGGGTGAACGCGGCAGCAGGGCTTGCCGGGAGGTACAGATACCCGGTTTCGATCTCCATCACCCACGGCACAAGCTCCTCGCCCGTGCGGGTCAGCTCTCCCCAGCCCATGGGTGTGGCTACGCCGAACGCCACCTCACCGCCGATGCTCAGGTCCGGCCGCACCGCAAGAACGGCGAACGTGGCTGTCAGACGTTGACCCGGCTGCCCATCCCGGCA
>PUMK01000150.1 GCA_003551325.1 Candidatus Acetothermia bacterium
CGTGCCAGCGTTGCGCTCGCCTGGTGGCGTACAGCGAGCGCGTGGCCCGCGAGCGGCGCCCCGCGTTCCGCGAGCAGTCCTACTGGGGTCGTCCCGTGCCCGGCTACGGGGACGCGCAGCCGCGTATCGTCTTTGTTGGCCTCGCTCCAGCAGCACACGGATCGAACCGAACCGGGCGCATGTTCACCGGCGACGGCGCCCGCGGCGCGGGGAGCACGCTCGCCGCCGCGCTCCATCGGGCTGGGCTGGCTAACCAGCCGTACTCGGACCACGCCGATGATGGCCTTGTCCTATCGGACGCATACCTCACGAGCATCGTTCACTGCGCTCCGCCGGGCAACCGCCCCACCATGGAGGAGGTCCGAGCCTGCCTCCCGTTCCTCACACAGGAGCTCAGCTTGCTCGCCGATGCGGCGGCCATCGTGGCGCTCGGACAGATGGCCTACCGAGGGTGCTGGGAGGCGCTGGGACCACAGAACCAGAAGACACCTCCCCGCTTTGCGCACGGGCAACGCGTCTCCCTGCCCGACGGAAGGCGACTCTTTGCGTGCTATCACCCGTCCCGGCAGAACACCCAGACCGGCCGGTTGCGCCCTGAGATGCTCGACGACGTGGTCCGTCGTGCACTTGACAACCAGGGTTAGCGCGCATCAGGCTCCGTTGCGGCCACCACGGGGCGCGGGCTCCGATCCCGTTGAAGCCAGGGGCACCCACGCTCCCCGGCCGGCCATCCCCCGCTGCCCAGCAACCACATACAGCATCAGCACGCCCACTAAGGCCAATGCGTACCACCGACCGAACGCCGGACCTACAGGCAATTCAGCCCCCGGGAGCGCTGCAATCCATTCCACCAGAGCCAGATAAGGATCCACCAGCCAACGTTCCACCCACACGCCCAGCCACGGCCCCAACGCCAACACCGCTACCCCTCCCCACAGGATGGCCGCTGTCCACGGGATGAGCAGTACGTTCAACAGGAGCCCATAGAGCGCAACGTGCCCAAACACGGAGCCCACAACAGGCAGCGCACCCAGCTGCGCACACACGGTCACCGCCAGCATGTCAGCGGGGCGCCGTGCCCATCCTGGCAGCCCCGCACGCAGATCGCTGCTCAGCCAACCGGGAAGCAGAAGAAGGATGGCAGCGGTGGCGAGAAAAGAAAGCTGGAAGGCCGTATCCGCCGGAGACCAGGGCCAGATGATGACCACCACAATCGCTGCCAGACTCAACCCTTGAAGCGGATCCCACCACCGTCGCAGCATGTACCCCCGGTGCCATAGAGCCCAGAACACGCCAACACAAGAAAACATGATGGCTGCGCGCACCAGAGATACGCGCGCACCGGTGATGAGGACGTAAGCCCCTACGAGCACCACGAGAATCAGGTACCGGGCGGGAGGGGGAATACGCACACGTCCCAGCAGCCACCAGCACCCCGCAACAAGGAGACCCAGGTGAAGCCCCGACAGAGCAAGTAGATGCGCCACCCCTGCCGCCCTGAAAGCGTCGCTCTGTTCGGGCGCCATCAGACCACGCGCACCAACGAGCAACGCCGAAAGGAAGGCAGCGCCCTCGCCGGGAAACGCAGCGTTCAGCCTGGTGAGGAGCTGTGTTCGCACCCCGTGCGCCCAGCGAAGGGGCCCCCCAGGCCCCGGCTCGGTCACCGTAGCGCTTTCTGCAAGCACCATCCCGTGGACTCCGCGGCGTGCAAGGTGGACTGCCCACCCCGGTGGGCTAGCCGCTTGCCATCTGCCCCTCACCGCCAGGCGGTCTCCGGGGGCGACGACGGAACCGGGCGGCAGATAGGCAAGCGCACGCACGGGTGTTGAGGAGATTTCGAGTTCCAACGTGACCTGCGTGGACCGCTCGCGGGGATCGGGAACCCCGACCACGCGTCCGGTAACCTGCGTCAACAGCGGCAGCTGGTGCAGAACGTGCGGCGGAGGAGCCGCAGGCTGCGGCAATGCGAGGCCGACAAACAGTGCGACAAGCCACAGGAGCGCGGGACGCCGAAGCAGCAACACACACGGTAACACCCCAACGGCCGCCGCCACACCCCACCACCCGCCGAAGCCCTGCAGCGATGCGGCAGCGCCCAGTGTCACGCCGGCGGCGATTCCGGGAAGCAGTGCTCGGTTGATGTTCATTGGCCTGTTCCTCGACGGCCAGTATAATGGACCCAACAGGGGGTGATCGGTCTCGACGGGTGTACCTAGGTGAGGCAGCAAGCGGAGTTCCCGCCATCTCCCAAAACTGGCGGACCGGCAAACAACAACTGCCGACTATTCAAACGTACCTGCCTTCGCCTATAACTAGCGAGGGCCGTTCCGCGGACTCCCGCCCACAGGGTCCGATGGGGCGTCGACACGTGGGCTAGCGCCACGCGGCGCGTCTACCGCCGCTGGCTGCGAACCTCTAAGTAGGCTGGGACCCGTGCATCCCGCCCGCGGGAGACACGGATCCGAGATACAAAGCGCGGGCTAAGCTTGTAGAAGCCGAGCTGTCGGTGCATTCGGACGCGGGTTCGAATCCCGCCACCTCCACCAGACATACCGAGGTCGCTCGTGGCATGCGGATGCCGCGGGCGCCCTCGGTTCTTCCTTGTGGACCACGTGAGCACAGAGGGCTGAGCGGGCGCCAGATCAACGCGGACAACCTCGGCTCTGCAAGGCGCTACACTCTTCTCTGTCAGGTGCAGCAGGAAGGCTTCAGCTGAGCGAAGCCCGGGCTTCGGCCGGGGCCTCGTCATACGACACGTTGGACTGCGCATCGATACCGAAGTGGAAGGCAGCTGGAAAGCCTGATGGTCAGCGTCCTTGTGGGATTGGCCTGCGTGCTGTTCGTGCTTCTTGCCTCCGGGTACGACCCGTTCACGGCCGAGGGGCTACTGATGGATGACGGTGGTGTGCTCGGGGGTGCTTCGTCGACGCCCACGGCCCGCAGGTGGTTCACCGAGAGCGTCGTCGATGCACTCGGCTCGCGGAATAGGCGCATAGTTCCTAGGATTCGTAGAGGATGGTACCTGGACGGACTGGTGATCGTACTGCGCGCCTTGACCTGACGTGCCTAGGAGTCGATCATTCTACGCATATGCACATGGACGATGAGGAGGAGGCCCTCGATGTCCGAACCACAAGCAGAGCATGCCCCGGAGATACGCGCAGCCCGGCCCGAGGAGATCGCCGCAGCCGCCCAGGTAACGGCAGAGGCGTTCCAGGCGGAGGGCTTCACCAACTGGCTGTTCGACCTGTCGCGTCCGGGAATACGTCGCCGTCTGGCGCGGGAGTTCCTCCTGGCAATCAGCCGGAAGCACGATGCTGGTGACATCTTCTTGGTCGCGGTTCAGGGAGGATCGGTCATCGGAGCAGCCGTGGTCAGCACGCCAGGGCAACAACCTCGCGCCCCCCGCTGGCAGCGGATACTGGCTTCGATGTCTCGACTGGGCGGGCTTCTTGGTCTGACCACCTCGATCCGGTGGCGGCGCATTCTGCCTACGCTTAAGGTGATGCTCCCCCCCAAGGACCTACCGCAACCTCACAGCACACTGGTCGGGTTGGCGGTCGCCCCGGCACATCAGGGAAAGGGTGTCGCGCGGCGGCTTCTCGATGCCGTGCACGACTTCGTAGACAGCGATCGGACGCTCCAGGGCGCCTACCTGTTCACAGGGGATGCCCGCAACCGTGAGATCTACAGCCGCTTCGCCTACGAGCTTCGTTCAGAGCGACGCGTGAGCGATACGTTCACTGTCTACCACATGTTCCGCCCCCGTCCAACAGAGGTGGAGGCACCCCCACGCACAACCTGACCTTTCGCCCATCCATTGGCCGGCGCCCAGTCGATCACGCGCTGTAGGCGAGGCCCATCACGACAGGTGTGCGGTATACTCGCCGACAATGGCTGCCCTTGGTGAACTCACAATCCGCGATCTCCGTCCTCGGGATGTCCGCCCATTGGTGACAATCGCCCAGGAGGCCTTCTCAACCGAGCAAACGGCGCTTGGCTTCGACCCGCGCAGGCTGGCACGCGAGGGGCGGCTGATGGCCTGGATCTACCCACTCCAGCGTCAGTTGCCACGACCAATGATGGCCGCGTTGATCGGGCTGGTCGATGCTCGTCCCGTGGGGGCGGTGATCGCCGAGCCTCATCGGCAGACGTGGTACATCAACACCGTGATGGTGGGGAAGGACCATCGCCGACGCGGTTACGCCCGGGCAATGGTGGAGGCGATGCTCGCCAGGGCAGCCAAAGCGGGCGCGCGCCACGCGCTGCTGCACGTACGGGAGGACAACGTAGCCGCGTACAGCTTCTACCGCATGCTGGGGTTCGAATCCTTCGAGAGGGTTCATCGGATGCTCCTTGACCAGCCTGCCGCTCGTGAGGCACCACCGCTCCCCGAAGAGTATGGCATCGAGCCCCGACGCAGATACGATCACAGGGTTCTCGCCATCAACGACGCATGCCGAGAGCCCCAGAGCACTGCGCTGCAAGGA
>PUMK01000063.1 GCA_003551325.1 Candidatus Acetothermia bacterium
ACTACGCCGTGGACCAGGACGCGATTGTCGAGGATATCCTGGGAGGCGCAGGTGCCGCTTCCGATGCACCGATCATGAACCTGATCTTCGGCTACGCACCGCAGGAGCCTTACACGTACAACCCGGAGAAGGCGCGCGAGCTTCTCGCTGAAGCCGGCTACCCCAACGGGTTCAGGGCGACCTTCCACCATCCCACGGGCCGCTATAACATGGACGCCGCCATCTGTGAGGCCGTCCAGGCATACCTCCTGGGGGTCGGCATCCAAGTCGAGCTTATCAGCATGGAGTGGGCGGCGTACCTTGAGTTCACCAACAGGCCCGTCGAGGAGTCGACAGTCCAGATGTTCATGCTCGGTTGGGGTACGGTGACCCTGGACGCCGACTACGGACTCTATGCACTGTTCCATTCGAGCCAGTGGGTGCCGGTAGGTTCCCACCGGAGCTTCTACAAGAACACGGCTGTGGACGCCGCGCTCGACCTGGCTCGGGTCACCCCGGCGCCGGTAGTGCGCGAAGCGTTGTACGAGGTCGCCATCAAGGGCATCTGGCAGGATGCTCCATGGCTGTTCCTCCACGCCGAGGGGCAGATCAACGCCCAGCGCGACGAGGCCAAGGGTCTGATCCATCACCCTAGGGAGTACATCCTGGCGCACAGCGCTTGGTTGGATCAGTAGCCCCTTAGGGTAGATAATTGTCATGTGGGGGACCGTCGGGTCCCCCACATGACCTAACCGATGATCCAATACACGTTACGCAGATTGTTCATGGCTATCCCGACGCTGCTCGGGGTCACCGTGCTTGTGTTCGGGATCGTGCGCATGCTACCTGGCGATCCCGCACAGACGCTGGCCGGAGTGTACGCCACACGCGACACCGTAGAGCGGGTGCGGAGAGAACTCGGGCTGGACCAACCGATACACATGCAGTACGTCCAGTTCATGAGCGGCCTGTTCCAAGGCGATCTCGGTCGGTCGATCCGGACGGGAAGGCCGGTGTCCATAGAAGTCTGGGAGCGCCTGCTGCCAACGCTTGAGCTCACAGCGATGAGCCTCCTTCTGGCAACGTTGTTCGGGATCACCGCAGGTGTGGTGTCGGCAAGCAAGCCATATTCGCTGTTTGACTACACGAGTATGGCTCTGGCATTGGTCGGTGTGTCCGCGCCTGTGTTCTGGCTGGGATTGATGTTGATGCTGTTGTTCTCCGTGCAGCTCGGTTGGTTACCTGCAGCGGGAAGGGGCACCATCAACCACCTCATCCTGCCATCGATTGCCCTGGCGGCAAACTCGATCGCCCTCATCGCCCGGTTCACGCGGTCCACGATGCTCGAGGTACTGCGGATGGAGTACGTGGGAACAGCCAGAGCCAAAGGGCTTCGCGAGCCTACAGTCATCCTGCGCCATGCGTTCCGCAACGCGCTCATTGCCGTGATCACCATCGTGGGACTTCGTTTTGGGACGCTCCTTAGCGGCGCGGTGCTTACGGAGACTGTGTTCAACTGGCCGGGGGTGGGAAGGCTGATGGTGGACTCCATTCTGGCCCGCGACTACCCGGTTGTGCAGGGTGCTGTCCTCATGGTGGCGGGGTCGTTCGTGGTGATCAACCTGGTGGTGGACCTCCTCTACTCCGTGGTCAACCCTCGCGTCCAATATGGATAGGTCATGCGCGATATCCTGAAACGACTGCTGCGGCATCGCCTGGCGGTGTTCGGAGCGTGTTTGATCGGGACGTTTGCCCTCCTGGCTGTCCTCGCACCGTACATCTCGCCCTACCATCCCACACGCGACTTCTCGCTGGCCAACAAGCTCGCGCCGCCGTCCTCGGCCCACTGGCTCGGGACGGACGAGCTGGGCAGGGATATGCTCACGCGGATCCTCCACGGGGCCCAGACCTCGCTGATGATGGGCGTGGTCGCTGTGTCGATCGGCCTGTTCATCGGTGCCCCGATTGGAGCCATCTCCGGATACTACGGCGGATCCTTGGACATGACGGTCCAGCGCTTCGTGGAAATCCTGATGGCGTTCCCCGGCATTCTATTGGCCATCGTGGTGGTTGCCGTGCTGGGGCCAGGCATGTGGAACGCCATGATTGCCGTGGGCATTGCCTTTGTCCCCACCTATGTCCGCGTGGTAAGGGGTTCCGTACTTGAGATGCGCGAACGGGAGTTCGTGGAAGCCGCACGGGCGCTGGGGGCTGGGCACGGCGCAATCATCCGGCGGCACATCCTGCCCAATTGTCTCGCCCCGATCATCGTGATCTGCACGCTGGAGATGGGTTCGGCCATCCTATGGGCAGCGGGCTTGGGCTTTCTTGGGCTTGGCGCCCAACCCCCAACGCCCGAGTGGGGAACGATGCTCGGGAGGAGTCGGGTGTACATCCGTGCAGCACCCCACGTCACCACCTTCCCTGGGGTGGCCATCATGCTGGCCGTCCTTGGTTTTAACCTGTTCGGCGACGGGCTTCGCGACGCCCTCGACCCCCGCCTGCGGGGTCGAATGTAGCACGATCCCAGAGGACAGCTTTCCTTGGCCGCCGATTGCCCCCGCGGGTACACTCATCTCCGGGAGAGGTGATGGAATGAGCATCATTCAGGACGTTTGGGCACGGGAGATTCTGGACTCTCGGGGGAACCCCACTGTGGAAGTGGAGGTCGCCCTTGAGGATGGGACGATTGCCCGAGCCGCGGTTCCCTCGGGCGCCTCCACAGGCATTCACGAAGCGGTAGAACTCAGGGACGGCGACGAACGGTACTTGGGCAAGGGCGTGTTGCGCGCGGTGCGCAACGTCAACGAGACGCTCGCCCCTGAGGTGGTGGGCCTTGATGCCTTGTGGCAAGAGGAGATCGACGAGATCCTTCTTGAGCTTGACGGTACCGCCAACAAGTCCAAGCTCGGGGCCAACGCGATCCTTGGGGTTTCGTTGGGTGCAGCCAAGGCCGCCGCCAAGTATCTTGAGGTACCCCTGTTCAAGTACCTGGCCGGTGCGCGAACCGGATGCATGCCGATCCCGATGATGAATGTGGTCAACGGCGGAGCCCACGCCGACAACGACCTGGCCATCCAGGAATTTATGCTCGTTCCCAACGGTGCGGATACGTTCGCCGAGGCCTTGAGGCGCGGTGCTGAAGTGTTCCACACGCTCAAGCGTCTGCTCAAAGCAGCCGGCCACTCGGTGGCCGTGGGCGATGAGGGAGGGTTCGCTCCGCGCCTTGCGTCGGACCAAGAGGCCATCGAGTTCCTGGTGCGGGCCATCGAGGAAGCCGGTTACAAACCCGGGGATGACGTGGCACTGGCACTGGACTGCGCAGCCTCGAGCTTCTTCAATGCCGACACGGGTAAGTACCGTCTGGCCGGCGAACGCGATGCCGCCGGAGTTGTCGATCTTTACGAACAGTGGGTCGGAAGCTACCCCATCTTGTCGATCGAGGATGGGCTTGCCGAAGAGGATTGGGACGGATGGGGCCTCCTCACGGAGCGCCTCGACGAGCGTCTGCAGATCGTGGGGGACGATCTCTTCGTCACCAACGTAGAACTCTTGGCCAAAGGTGTGGAGCGTTGTTCCGCGAATGCCATCCTCATCAAGCTGAATCAGATCGGCACGGTGAGTGAGACGCTGGAGACGATGGACTTCGCCGCCCGCTCGGGGTTCAGCTGCGTGGTCTCCCACCGCTCGGGGGAGACGGAGGACGTGTCCATCGCCCACCTTGCCGTGGGTACCGCCTGCGGGCAGATCAAGACCGGATCGCTCTCCCGTTCGGAGCGCGTTGCCAAGTACAACGAGCTCCTGAGGATTGAAGAGGTCTATGAGCCGCCAATGGCGCGTTGGCCGAAGGTCATTGAGGGATAAGCCTCAACCCCGTTGGGCGTGGGGCGTGTTGGCCCTCCTGGTGCTGGGAGGCTTGGGCTGGCTGTACGGTGGGAGGCTGTGGCATCTGACCCGCCTGTCCGCCGAGGCCGAGGCCCTGCACCGGGAGGAGACCGACCTCCTGCGTACGCGCGCCGAACTCCGCGACCGACTTGAAGTCGCTGAGGATCCAGAAGTCGTGGAACGCAGTGCACGCAGGGTCCTTGGATGGGGCTATGAGGACGAGGAGTTGGTCATCCTGTTGGAGGATTGAGGATGGCATTCGCTCATCTGCACGTTCACTCTGAGTACTCGCTTCTGGACGCCACGTGTCGGGTTCGAAAACTGGCCCGACGGGCGGCGGACCTGAGTATGCCTGCCGTGGCGTTGACCGATCACGGGGTGATGTCCGGCGTGGTCAAGTTCGCCGCAGCATGCCGAGAGTTCGGCGTCAAGCCGCTCTTGGGCTGTGAGCTCTATGTGGCGAAGTCCAACCGCCACGAACGCCGGGGAGGACCTGGAGGAGATGCCTACCATCACCTGGTTGTCTTGGCCATGAACACCACTGGCTGGCGCAACCTGGTGACCCTTGTCAACCGCGGGCATACGGAGGGGTTCTACTACAAGCCCCGGGTGGATCTCGACCTC
>PUMK01000359.1 GCA_003551325.1 Candidatus Acetothermia bacterium
GAGGACAGTGTGCTCTTCCCTTGCGATTTCCTGGTCGCCCATACAGCTGCTGGCGTGCACGCCGACGAGCTCGAGGATTGGGAGACGGCTGCCAAACGTTACTTCGGGGAGATCATGATGCCCTTCCGCAGGGCGGGGCAGCGGGCCTTGGAACAGCTAAAGCCCCTTGACATCAAGCTCATCGCTCCCAGTCACGGGCCCGCACATCGCGATCCCGAGCGTGTGCTCTCCTTGTACCGGAGGTGGACTGAAGGCGTCACCGAACGGAAGGTGACGGTGGCCTTCGTCAGCATGTGGGGTGCAACGTCGTCTTTGGTGGACACACTCGTGGGGGCGCTGTTGGCCCATGGTGTCGATGTTCGGGTGTTCCCCCTGCCCACAACCGACCTCGGGGATCTCGCCAAGCAGCTTGTGGACAGCCGCGCAGTGGTGTTGGGCGCGCCGACCGTGCTGGGGGGGTTGCACCCGGTGGCACTCTATGCAGCCCATCTTGTGCGCGCTCTGAAACCCCCGGCACAGCGCATCGGCCTGCTCACCTCATACGGTTGGGGCGGCGGTGCCGTCCGCCAAACGGAGGAACTCCTCCAGGGCACGAAGCTTCAGCTCGCCGGGACCGTGGAGGTACACGGGACACCTGGGCCCGAGCACCACGCCCAAGCCGAAGCTCTAGCAGACGCCATCACGGAGGGTTGGACATGAGGGCTGTACGCATTCATGCCTCGGGAGGCCCCGAGGTGCTGAAGGTCGAGGATGTCCCCGCGTGTGAGCCGGGAACCGGTGAGGTACGCGTGCGGCTTGAGGCTGCTGCGTTGAATCACCTCGACATCTGGGTCCGCGTCGGCAACGTCGGCGTGAGCTTGCCACGCACGCTCGGCTCCGAGGGAGCCGGCATCGTTGACCGGCTTGGCCCGGGGACACAAGGGTTCCAAGAGGGCGATGCTGTCGTCGTGACTCCGTGGCTCTACCCACCCCTGGTACCCCGTCCCAACCTGACCGCCCAGATCGTGGGCGTCGCCCGAGACGGCTGCTATGCTGATACCGTTGTGGTTCCCGCTCAAGCGCTGCGTCGCTTGCCACAAGGTATGAGCATGGTTGAAGCGGCTGCATTCCCCCTGGTCATGGGAACCGCCTACCGTATGCTCGTCTCACGCGCTGTCCTCCAGCCAGGGGAGACGGTGCTCATCACGGGGGCAACGGGCGGCGTCGGCACTGCAGCGCTGCAGATTGCCCATGCCTGCGGTGCTCAAGTCATTGCCGCCACGCGTTCCGCCGCAAAGAGCGCACGGCTCAAGGAGCTGGGGGCGCACTACGTGGTAGACTCCTCGGACAAGCTCGCTGACCAGGTCCGTGCGATCACTGATGGCCAAGGCGTGGACGTGCTTGCGGAACAGGTGGGCGGTGCCGTGTGGGAGGGAGCACTGGCCACCGTGAAGCCCGGGGGGCGTGTGACGTTCTGCGGTGCCACGTCGGGTGCCCAGGTCGCTCTCAACCTCCAGGTGGTCTACCGTAGGGAGTTGTCGCTCCTCGGGGTGTTCGGGACACTTCAGGAGGCGTTGGACCGTGTATGGACGCTGGTGGAGACGGGAGCCCTGCAACCGGTCATCGACCGGACACTCCCCTTGGAGGAGGCAGCAGAAGCCCATCGCCTTATGGAGCGTTCCGCACACTTCGGAAAGCTCGTGCTCACAATGTGACCGAGCAACACACCACTGGGCCTCGGAGTCGCTTGCCATGCAGCATACGCTGTCGGTGGACGCGACGAACCAGGTGATCCCAGCCACCCCCTTGTGGTAAGCTGGGCGGTTGCCGAATCAGGGAACCACATTCAGGAGGTGCACCATGGCAGACAACGCAGTGCTTGAGGCGATCGCATCACGCCGAAGCGTGATCCGCTTTCGCGACGAACCTGTGAGCGATGAACAACTGGCAGACATCCTCGAGGCCGGACGCTGGGCGCCATCGTTCGCCAACGCCCAACCTTGGACGTTCATCGTCATCAAGGACAGCGACACCAAGCGACGGTTGGTGGATGTTGTGGAGCGCGTAACGATCGCTCGACAGGGTGTGGTCGATGCGCCGTTGCTCGTGGCCGTCGTCGTTGACCCGATCAAAGACCCTCGGCATTTCGTGGAGGCCGGCGCCGTAGCTGCCCAGAACATGGCGTTAGCAGCCCACAGCCTTGGTCTGGCCTCGTATTGGGTGGGCGTCTACGATCCCTCAGGACGGCGAAACACGGCAGAGGCTAAGCTGAAGAAAGCATTGGGCGTACCGCGGGAGTTCCGCTTGATCGCGCTGCTGCCCATCGGGGTGCCTGACCAAACGCCGGACAAGAAACGCGAGGACCTCAGAGAACTCGTGCGCTACGAGAAATTCGCTTAGTGAAGGCGGTTGGGGAAGGGACGCTGAAGGTGTGGAACTCACTGGACGAGGTGGTGGCACGGCTGCAAGAGGCCAAGAAGGCTCTTGTCATCGGGCACGTGATGCCCGACGGTGATGCGGTGAGCTCCGTTTCGGGGCTAACGATGATCCTGAACCGTATCGGCGTCCACGCTGTCGGCTGCATCGCGGACGAAGTGCCCTGGTACTTCTGTTCCCTTCCCGGCGCCGGTGAGATCGTCCGGCCTGTCCAGCTTCAAGGCAAGGCATTCGACACCACGATCACGGTCGACGCATCGGACTTGGCCCGCATCGGTGATGCCACGGATCTGCTCCAGGAAGGGATGCCCGACATCATGCTGGACCACCACGCAACGAACGTCGGGTTCGGCCGACTCAACCACTGCGACCCACATTGCGCTGCCACAGCGATGATCGTTCAAGCGATCGCCGAGCGACTCGTGACCATCGATCGCGAGCTGGCACAGTCCCTCCTCCTGGGCATCGCTACAGACACGGGGTTCTTCAGGCACGCCAACACCGACGAAAAGGTCCTGCTGAGCGCCGCTCAGCTTGTGGGTCTTGGTGCGCGTATCCAACCCATTGCCACAGCAGCGCTTGAGCACCGATCCCTTTCCAGCATCAAGCTTCTCGCCGCCATGCTCAACACCATCCAGGTTGTCGAGGAAGGAAGGCTGGCCTACGGACAGGTCAATGCCTCCATGCTCGAGGAGACAGGCTGCACGGAGGAGGACACGGTGGGCTTCGTTGCCGAGATTCACGCCCTGCACGGCGTCGAGGTGGCCATCCTGTTCATTGAGGCCTCCACCGGCCAGGTACACGTTTCCCTGCGATCGAAATCGTATGTGGACGTGGGCCGCGTGGCCACCGCCCTAGGGGGCGGTGGCCATCCGCGGGCCGCCGGATGCACACTCAGACCGGAGCACCTGGAACAGGTCATTGACCATGTTCTCACAGCCGTGGCGAAAGCCCTTCGCGGCTGTTCCTAGCGTGGAATCACCCGCTCCACAAGGATCCGGAACGTGCTCACTTCGTCGACGCTCACATCCGTGACCTGCCACTCAACGAGCATCTGAAAAGCGCCGAAGTCGGCGATGCCCCACAGAAGCTCCATCCGCTGCCCCGCATCCAGATAAGGCTGACCGCTCGTGGCCACCTCGAGGTACGTCACCGGCACCTTGAGATCGCCGATCATCGCCATCCTCGTGTCGGTGCTGCGAACGTCCCAGCCCGGGTCACCATGGGTGATCACCTGTTCGACACCGTAGGCCTGAACCATGCTGAACGGCCAGAACAGCCCCGTAAGCATGGGACCGACCACCATGTCGGCGAACATTTGCGGCATGAGCTCACCCTCGATCTCAGCCTGAGCTACAGCTCCGTCCGGATGGAGCCAGATCTTCCACAATCCACCATCCACAGTCAGGTGGATCTTCGTGGTCTCCTGACCAGCAATGTCAGCGGGACCCACCAGCTGGTACACCACGCGCATCGACTCGAGCTCGGCTTCCCCATCGAACTCCGTCCAAGACCACTCCAATGCCTGCAGGGTGGCAACGACGTCGGGCAACCCCAAGGGCACGAACCAATCATCGACATCCACCGCCACGTCACCAGCGGCGCCTGTAGCGAGCCCGGGAGTCCCCCCAAGAGCCAGCAGCATCATGAACAGCACAACGACATATCCCCGCAGCACCTGTCTCCACATGGTCCTGCCTCCTTTTTGCGCGCCAAGGTGGCACGCTATGCGCTCATGGTAGCACAGACCCAACCGACGTGTCGCACGTTCCCTGGCGTGTTGTCCGGGAGCACCGATCTATACTGGCTCCGTTCTAGCGACGACCGCTGGACGGAAGTCGGCGGAGACGGCGCTTCCAATCCCCACAGCGCCGGATCTCAGGCTAAAAGGGCATCTCCATAGATGACACGAAGTAGACCACAGGTCGAGGTTCACCCACGCTCTGCGCCACCCCGAGCGTGACGGTCACGGGCACATTGTACGCCGCCACCATCGACAAGGTGCACTCCAGGGCCATGCTGACGCGGGCTCTGTCCAGCGACAGGGTGTCC
>PUMK01000321.1 GCA_003551325.1 Candidatus Acetothermia bacterium
AGCGCCCGCGTATAACGGCACCGCGGACACGCCCATAGTATACCACCCCATGATCGGCGCTTGCGCAAGGGCCGCAAACAGTGAGGACACAAGAATCTTCTCGCAGCGAACAGAACGACGGCGATCCCTCCCGCGCCCGCAACCCACGCTGTCCAAGCAGGAGTCCCTGTACGCCTGACGCCGACGTCTTGCCGCTCAGCCAGGCCCTCTGCCCAGGCCACAGCTGCCACACCCGGCGGGCCCGTACGCACCGCGCTCTCAGCACGAACGCGCAGCGCTTCCCAGCGATCGCCCCCCACAATCGCTCGGGCTTGGTCCCCGATATGTCCTGCCACGTGCCACCGACCCCGCTCATCGCGGACGAAGACCATCAGCGCAGCGTTGCTTCCCAGTTCCCACGCTAGGTGGACCTGTCGAGCATAGTACGATGCATCACCAAACGGATCGCGCCAACTCGCCAGGTACACGAGTTCGACTCCGGCAACCCGCAGTTTGTCGATGGCGGCAGCCAACCGCTGGCGTTGTCCACGATCGAGCGTCTGACCGTAATCGTTGACCGCACCAACAGCCAGCGGCAGTTCTACAGCAACCGCGCAGAGGGTCAGCGTGCTGACCAGTAGAGGAACCGCGAGCAGTTTTCGCACGTCACCACCTCGCGTTCCGATCTAACCCGTTCGACGGTGGTCTCCGACAGGCGGAGATGGCATCCCCCACAACTCTGTGCCTCCACAGCAGCAAGGGGATCCGCAAGCTGCTCGCGCAGACGCTCGTAGTGGTCGAGGAGGTGTGTCGGAAGCTGAGCAGCCACCTCGTTTCGCTCCTCTAGTTGAGCTACCCGTTCGTCTTCCAACGCATGCCTGCGCTCCTGAACCTTGCGCTCTTCCTGTTCGAGCCGCGCCAGACGCTGCTCGAGCTGCCGACGCTCCTCATCGAGAGTCTGGGAATCCTGCTCAGCCTCCTCCATGAGACCCAGAGATTCCTCCGCTAGGGCGTCGATCTGGGATGATAGAATGATGATCTGCTCGCGGAGACTTCCCATCTCCTTGTACGAGATGATCTCTGTGTCGAGCTTCGCTTGATAGCCACGCACCCGGCCATCCAACTCGTCAACCTCGGTTGCCGTGCGATGTGCACGTCTGCGCAACTGCTCATGCTCGTCCTTGCGTCGCTGGAATGCATCCAGTTCAACGGCCTTCCGTTTCCCCAAGGCATCCAACTCCCGGGCGAGATCGCGCAGCTTGCCTTCGATGGACCGAAGCTGACCGTCGATCCTTCCCAAGTTCACCAGTATCACGAGTGGGTCACTCACCGGGACACCACCACCAACCCTGGGAAAACCTCGCGGAGTAACTCGCGAATGTGTCCGACAAAAGGCATCTCCGACGCCCGATGACCGAGACAGACAACGGCAAGCCCCGACTCGGCAGCCTCCATGCCCTCATGATAGCTGGCCTCTCCGGTGAGCATGAGCTCCGCGCCGGCAGCAAGCGCCTCCCGCCACAGTCCACCTCCCGATCCTCCGCACACCGCCACCGTCGTTACCGGCCCCCCTGCATGACCGTAGCACTCAGTCGACTTCTGTACGCCCAGGAAGCGACGCATCGCCTCAACCACGTCTTCCGCTGGACGAGGTTCGGGAAGCGTCCCCACGCGGCCCAGACCATGGCGTGTCGACGGCTGTTCCAAGGGGTACAAGTCGTAAGCCACCTCTTCGTACGGGTGCGCTGCATCAAGCGCCTCAATCACGGCACGTCCGAGTTCCGCAGGGACAATGGTCTCCAACCGGATCTCGGAGGCGCGTTCCTCTTGGCCCACCAACCCAAGGTATGGCGATGTCCCCTCGCCAGGAAGAAAGGTCCCCGTGCCTTCCACACGAAACGCACACCGGCTATACCCGCCGATGTGGCCAGCACCCGCGGCGAACAAGGCATCGGCGACAGCGTCAGTGTCGGCTGAGGGGACGAAAGTCACCAATTTGAGCAGCCTTCCACGCGGGACAAGCGGCCGAGTCTCCCTGAGACCGAGACTTCGGACCAGGAGCTCTCCCAACCCGCCATGCGCGATGTCGTACGGGGTGTGTATTGCATAACAAGCCACGCCGTGCGACAAGAGCGCCCGAAGCTTCTTGCCCACCGGGACCTGCGGACGGACGGTCTGCAGAGGTCGGAACAGCAGCGGATGGTGCGTAATGACGAGGTCCACATCGCCGATCGAATCCAAATGCTCAAGCTCCAGGTCGAGGCCAACAAGCACCGCGTTGCAGGCCTTGTCGAGATCCCCTACCTGTAGCCCGGATGCATCCCACCCCTCAGCCAGGGACTGCGGGAACAGACGGTCCAGAAAAGCGGTCACATCTCTGCACAGCACGGCCGCTGAGTGTAGCGACTGCATGGGTTGCCCCGCAAGCACGTACAGGCTAACGTCCCCACATGAACACACTACCGACCGTCGTCGGCATCGCCGGATCCGCTCGCCGCTGGGGGAACTCAGACCGCCTGCTCGGGGAGGCACTCCAAGCCGCGAGCCAGGAAGGCGCTGAGACGACCAGGATACTGCCCCGTGATCTGTCCCTTGACCCCTGCCAAGCGTGCGATGCGTGCCGTGGCCCGGGCCGATGCGCGATCGACGACCGCGCGGATTCGACACACACCCGTCTCAAGGCTGCCAGTGCACTGATCGTGGCTACCCCTATCTACTTCGGCGGCTTACCCGCGCACTTCAAGGCATTGGTTGATCGAGCCCAAGTTCAGCACTGGCTCTGGGAACACTCGGGATCGCCGTCGCCGCAGCGCCCAGCGCTACTGCTTGTGGTAGGTGGACGGCCACGGATCCACAATGCCCTCGCAGGCATTCGTACGACTGTTGCGGGCTGGCTGGCCGTATTGGGCTTCCGGCTGTGGGAGGTGCGGGGTTACGCAGGCATGGATGAACCGAACACCGTTGGTTCACATCCCCAGATCCTCGAGGAGGCAAGGGAACTTGGGCGCTGCCTGGTGAAGACTGGAGGGTTGGGAAGGTAGAAAAACGGGCTCTTCACGGTTGGCAGTGGGTAATGGTGTTACGATCTGTCCGTGATCTTAGGAAGGAGGGGTCATGGATGATCGGCAGCTGTACGAGACGGTGTTGGGTTTGGCAGAGCCGTGGTACGTGGTAGGTGTGGACATCCGAGCTGGTCGTGATGAGATTTGGGTCTACGTGGATGCGGGCAGCGAGGCAACACATGTATGTCCGGAGTGCGGGGAGCCACGGCCAAGCTACGACCGAGCGGAGGAGCGGTCGTGGCGCCATCTGGACACGTGTCAGTACCAGACGATCATCAAGGCCTGCGTGCCGCGAGTGTTGTGTCCTGAGCATGGGGTACGGCGGATCCGTGTGCCGTGGGCGGAGAGGGTGAGCCGGTTTACGAACCTGTTCGAGGCGTTTGCCATCCGCCTGCTGCGGGAGACGACGGTGCTGGGAGTGGCGCGTCTGCTGAAGCTTTCGTGGCACGAGGCGGAGGGGATTCAGAGGCGTGCGGTGAAGCGGGGTTTGGCCCGGCGTGAGCAGGAGCCGATTCGGGTGTTGGGCATCGACGAGAAGAGTTTTCAGAAGCGCCATGAGTACGTGACGCTTGCGGTGGACCTGGACGGTGAGCGTGTGTGGTGGGTAGGGGACCATCGCCGCAAGGAGACCCTGGATTGTTTCTACACCGACGAGATGGCGGAGCGTGTGCACGAGATCGAGGAAGTGGTGATGGACATGTGGCCTGCCTACATCAGCTCAACACGGACCCACGTGCCGGAGGCCGAGAGGAAGATCGTCTTTGACAAGTTCCACGTGGTGCAGCACTTGGTTGAGGCCGTGGATCTGGTGCGTCGCAAGGAGCACGCAGAGCTGCGCAAGCAGGGGGACGACCGACTCGCCGGGACCAAGTACCGCTGGCTGAAGGGGGCCGCGAGACGGACCGCTGACGATGCTCAGCAGATCCGCGCGCTCTCCAAAGCAGGGCTCAAGGTGGGCCGTGCCTGGGCGATCAAGGAGGCAGCGCTCAAGCTGTGGACCTACCGGTCTGAGACCTGGGCCCGCAAGTACTTCAAACGGTGGTACTTCTGGGCAACACATTCGCGCCTGGAGCCGATGATCCGCGTCGCCAAGATGATGAAACAGCACTTGGATGGAATCCTAGCCTATCTAAGGAACCGTCGGACCAATGCCATCACCGAAGGACTGAACTCGGTCATCCAAGAGATCAAGTACCGAGCACGTGGCTACCGAAACCGCGAGAGCTTCCGCCTGGCAATACTCTTCCACTGCGGCGGCCTCAAAATGAACCCACTAGACTGTGAAGAGCCGCTTTGCAGAACGTGCCTTCCAGATAAACGAATGCGACTTTGATACGCGGTCAGTCAACAGTTTCGCTGGCAAACAGCACTTCCGCCTTCACTAGATCATCAAGCGTG
>PUMK01000097.1 GCA_003551325.1 Candidatus Acetothermia bacterium
CCGCCTTCAACGTGTACGCCGCGCGGCTAGGCCTTGCGGACCGGTTCGCAGATGTCCACGATGTGTTTCTTCTCGGGATGCTCGTCGGGATCGTTCAGGTAGAGCTCGTAGCAGAGCCGGCCATCGTCCGGCACGTACCCGTTCTCCGGGATCCACTCACCGACCAATCGATCCCACGCCTCACCGTATTCATTCACGTCGATCTCCACGTGGGCAACGGCGAACAGACCCCCGGGGATCTTCATCGTACGTGCCTCGCCATCCGCTTGTGTGCCCTCGGGCACGGTGATGCAGGCGTCGGAGCGGAGTTCCGCCCGGGCCACGGTCTCCGGGTTGTCGTAGTAGACGGCGAGCAGCTCGGTCTTCGGGAACTGGAGCAGCCCCTTCGGGCCCCCCAAGCGAAGACCTTCTCGATCGCCTCCACGATCTTGTTGTACGGGCCGATGTGCCGGATGCAGGCAACGTTTCGCTCCGGGAGCTGTTTCACCTCAGCTGAGAACTCCATGGTTGGCCTCCTTATGGCGCTGTGTTGAACGCAGGGTAAGCCCTCCAGGGCCCTTGCGTCTTCCCGTATCTTGCGCTTGGGTTGCGGGATCTTGCTCAACGGTTGTCGGATCTTGCGAGTGGCTACAGCGGCCGAATCGGTTCGCAGATCTCGAGGATGTGCTTGTTCTGTGGGTGCGTGCGGGGGTCGTTCAGGTACAGCTCGTAGCAGGGACGATCGTCAGGCTGGTAACCGGATTCCGGCAGCCAGTCGCTGAACAGGCGATTCCAAGCTTCTCCGTACTGGGTGTCATCGATCTCCACGTAGGCTGCAGCGTACGTACCCCCGGGAAGCGTCGCGAGTCCGATGTCGCGGTTGACCTTGGTCCCTTCCGGAACCGTGATGCAGGCGTCCGACCGGAGCTTGTCCACCGGTGTCACGTCCGGATTGTCATGGTAGATGGCGAGCACGCGTGTGTCCTCTCGGAAGAGCCCCCGAGGACCGGCCCAGCGCGCGAGTCGGCCGAGGGCGTCCCCGATTTCGCTGTAGTTACCGACGTGCCGGATGTAAGCGACGTGACGCTGCGGCTCCTCTCGAACCTGGACCCGGAAGACCATCGTCGTTCGCTGCGCGTGATGCGTCTGCAGCGCATAGCCGTGGTCGGCGAGTTCCCGTCGGAATCGGTCCAGCGACGCTCGCCCGCCTGCGCGGAACTGCGACGCCGAAGCTCCGAACTGGGTGCGGAACTCCCGCGCAAACATGGAGGGCGATGAATAGCCACAAGCCACGGCGATTTCCGTGATCGTCATCGCCGGGCTGTGGATGAGCATCCCGGCTGCCTTCTGGGCTCGGTGCCGGCGAACGAACTCGTTCACCGTCTCCCCGACGATCGACTTGAAGATGCGATGGAAGTGATAGGGGGAGAAGTTGGCCGCGTGGGCGATCGTTTCCAGCCGAAGATCGCCGCTGAGGTTCCCCCGGACGTAGTCGATCGCTCGGTTGATCCGACCGACGTACTCACGGCGTTTCAGTTCCCCTGCATCCGACATGATGCAAGTCCCACCTCTCTGGGGGCTCCACAGCCCGATACGGTTGCCTGAGCGAGAACTCCTATCTGGCTCGGCCCTCATGCCCCCGAAGCTTCCGTGATGCGCCTGCAAAACCAGTGTAGTGGTCATGGCCGTTGCGGACCAGCCTGCGTGTGTCCGGCTCTGTCGCGCGTGGGCAGGCAGATGAGGGAAGAGTCGCGGTCAGAGCACGAGGGTAAGGGGCCTCTTTCCGGAGGCGACGTTCCGCGGGCGGTGGCGCGGGCTGTCCCGATCCTGAGTGCCGAGGCCAATGCGGCGCGGCTCCCCCCGTACCGTGGACTGGTCAAGGCTTCGCCGCGGCAGCCGTTAGGTGGGCGGCCCTTGCTCAGAGGGCCTTCCGCAGGATGTCGAAGCCGACGTCCTCGACGTGGTGGACTGTCTGGTATCCGAGCTTCTCATACAGGGCTCGGGCTTCGTGGTTCGCGTGATGAACACCGAGCTCTACTGCACCCACAGAATCACTGTACTGGGCCTCCAGCAAGCGGAGCGCCTCGGTAGCGACCCCTCGTCCGCGGAACGGCTGCTTGACAACGATACCATGCACATGAAGCCCCCTGTCGCGCTCCTCTATCCACAGGAACCCTGCCGATTCATCCCCATGGCGAATAACACACACTCGGCCCACGGACTCCACAAAGCCTTCGAACTGCTGGGAGCTGATTCCTAACACCTTCTGGGCGGCCTCGAGCCCCTCGCCGGCCTCGGTCCTCATCAGGTCCAGAAACTCCCGACGCTCCTTCCCTGTAGCTGCAACGAGATCTGTCATAGGACAAGCGCCAGGCTTACGAATGCCAGGGCAAGGAGCAAAGCGAACACAACCACCATGGGCCACTGGCGCCGCTGAGCGAAGTATCCGGCGCTGTTCACGACTGTGTAGATCAGCATGCCTGTGCCCGCAAGGAACACGCCTGTGGCCCAGGTCGCTCCGGTCAAGAGGGCTGCTCCAGCGACGATGAGCACAGTCGCTGTAGCCACTTCCGCCATCAGGTGGAAGCCGATCGCCAGCGGCTCCGTCCGCAGCTCCGGCACTCTCCCTGTAGCCAGGGAAAAACCCCACTGGGCCAGCATCCCAATGCCGACAACCACTGCGTATACCCCTCCGAAGAGCATCGTTTGTCTCCTTTATCAAGTAGCCTTACGTGAATCGACACTTGCCATCCGGCACAGCCGTCATACCCCATATCTTCCTTGATCCGCCTGGCGAAGCCGGTGTAGTGTAGGTGTCATGACCCCTGTGGACAACCGGCCTGGCGGATCCAGTATCCTTCATCGCATCGGCTGCCCGCCGAGGGACACATCGTCGCTCGGGAGCACGGTCTTGGGCAACACCTTAAGGAAAGAAGCCGAGCATGGATAAGACATGAAGGTAAATGAGCACATCGGATGTGCCGAGGACATCGCCGCGGCACTGGCGCTGGTGCGGTAGCATTCCTTGCTGTGCTACCCAACCCGCCCTCTTGCCGTCGGGCTTTTGCGCAAGAGAGCCGGGAGGAGCTACCGTGACGGACAAACAGAAGGAGGTGCGGTGACGGACATGCTGGCCAGGCTCCGGGCGATCGAGTCCCGGATCGAGGGCGCCTTGTGGGAGGACGAAGTGTCTGAGAGGCCGGAGCGCGCGCTCGGGGTCTACGAGGACGCCCGGATGGAGCTGCAGGCTCTGGGCACGCCGGCGGCCGCGGCCGAGCTGCGCGAGCTTCAGCGTGTACTGGCCTACTGCCTGCTACGCACGACCAACGTGCTGCGCCGGCTCGACCGGCACGACGAGGCCGCTGCCTTGGCCGACGAAGAGCTTGCCTTGGCACGGGCCTCGGGCGACACGGTGACCCTGGGCCGAAGCCTAATGTCCCACGGCGTGAGCGCCCTGCAGTCCGGGGCGATCGAACAGGGGCTGGCGGAACTCGACGAAGCGCGCCGAACCCTCGAGTGCGGAACCACCCGCGATCATGTCCAAGGGGTCGGCTGGTACTGGATCTTGCAGGCCGACCTGCTCAACGCCGGCATCGTCTCAGGCGGGCCTAGCAAAGCCATCGAAGACGCTGACCGTGCGCTCGCACTGCTTACTCCGATCGAGAATTGGAAGGGGGTGGCAAGAGCCCTCGCTGCTCGCGCTGTTGCCCGTGAGGCACTCGGGGAAAGCAAAGCAGCTTCCGAGGACCGAGCCAAGCAGCTCGAATACGATCGCCTTGCCGAGGCGGAGCCCCCGACAGACAAAGAGCCCCCCTAGGTCCCTCACACAGCTCATCGACTGCCTCCTGGGGGCACAACGGCAACTATGGGGAGGACTAAATGCGAAAACAATACCATTTCCGTCAATCTGCTGAGGGACTTCTCGCCTGGGACGTCCATCGCCTGGTGGAGTTGGCTTCCTCGTTGGAGCCGTTTGACCTCCCCCTTTCACACATCCGGGAGCTCGATGAAGCATTCTGGTTCGCTGCCGAAGGTGATGCACCCACCTGCCGGCGGATCGCCGAGCATGCCAAACTGATTCTTGAGACGAGCCTCGAGCACCCAGTCATCCTCTCCCGTGATGGACGGGTCATGGATGGGATGCACCGAGTGTGCAAGGCGCTCATCGAGGGAAGGAACACCATCCGCGCTGTTCAATTCCTGGAGGACCCAAAGGCAGACTATATAGGGATTACACCTGACAGGCTTCCGTATTGAACACACCGGGTAGAGTCCACAACCGTGGTGTGCGGGGTGGAGGAGGGGGGAAAGCTCTCCTCTTCAACAGCGCAATGCGCGCTCCTACCGTGGCCTTACCTAGCGCTCGGCCGCGCCCGCCTTCCTCGCCCGCAGGGTGAACATGAGCGGCACCATGCGCCCGTATTGCGGCAAGCGATACCAGCG
>PUMK01000037.1 GCA_003551325.1 Candidatus Acetothermia bacterium
CGGCCCCGAGGTCGAGGCCCTCGAGAAGGAGGTGGCCGCCTACTGCGGGGCCAAGCACGCCATCGGCGTAGCCAGCGGCACCGACGCATTGCTGCTTTCGCTCCGGGCACTCGACCTCGGCCCCGGCGACGGTGTGATCTTGCCCAGCTTCACGTTCTTCGCCACCGCCGGCGTGGTCCACAACGTGGGGGCGACGCCCATCTTCTGCGACATCGACCCCCACACCTTCAACCTCGACCCCGGCGACGTCCACCGCATCCTCACCTCGGGCTCCCGACCCGCGACTCCCGACGCTCGACACTCGACTCTGGGCTCTCGACTCCGGACCCCGCCGAAGGCGATCATCCCCGTCCACCTCTACGGCCAAATGGCCGAC
Organism: Candidatus Acetothermia bacterium; assembly: GCA_003551325.1. Lineage (GTDB taxonomy): Bacteria > Bipolaricaulota > Bipolaricaulia > Bipolaricaulales > Bipolaricaulaceae > B1SED10-245. The sequence continues at coordinate 377 of PUMK01000037.1, forward strand.
ATGAGCGCGATCATGGCCCTGGCCGACGAGTTCGGCCTCTTCGTCATCGAAGACGCCGCCCAATCCATCGGCGCCGAGTACAAGTTCTTCGGACCCCGGACTCCGGACCATGGACTACGGACCGGTGTTCCCGGAACCCGGACCACGGACCGCGGACTAACCCGCAAAGCCGGCACCATTGGCCATCTTGGCTGTTTCTCCTTCTTCCCCACCAAAAACCTCGGTGCCTACGGCGACGGGGGGATGATCACCACCGACGACGACGCCCTGGCCGACAAGCTGAGGAAGCTCCGCGTACACGGGAGCAGGCCCAAGTACTACCACCAGCTGGTGGGATTCAACTCGCGGCTCGACGCACTGCAGGCCGCGATCTTGCGGGCGAAGCTCCCGCACCTCGAAGCGTGGTCCGAAGCCCGGCGGCAGAAGGCCCTTTGGTACGATGAGCTCCTGGCGGACGTTCCCGGGATCACGCTCCCCCACCGCGCGGCCGGATCCTCGCACATCTTCCACCAGTACACGATCCGGGTGGCCGACGGCAGGCGCGACGCGCTCCGCGATCACCTCAAGGCGCAGGGCATCGGGACCGAGATCTACTACCCGCTGCCGCTGCATCTCCAGCAGTGTTTCGGGCATCTTGGGTACACGCAAGGCGATCTGCCAGAGAGCGAAGCCGCGAGCCAGGAGGCCCTGTCGGTCCCCATGTTCCCCGAACTCACCGACGACGAGCAGGCCTACGTCGCGGAGTCCATCCGATCCTTCTTCAGCTCAGCCAGCCAACCATGACAAGAGGACTCAATGACTCCCGACCCTCGACTCTGGACTCGAGACTCTGTGGACTCTCGACTCCCGACCCTCGACTCTGGACTCGAGACTCTGTGGACTCTCGACTCCCGACTCTCGACTCTGGACTGCGAACTGCGGACTCTTGACTCCGGACTCGCGACTCTGGACTATAACTCGCCATGCGACTAGTTAACGTGGTCGGTGCTCGCCCGCAGTTCATCAAGCTCGCCCCGGTGCTGAAGGCCATCGAGCAACACAAGATACGGGAACCCGGGTGCTCCATCGAGGAAGTGCTCATCCACACGGGCCAGCACTACGACTACCGGATGTCCGGGGTGTTCTTCGACGAGCTGGGCCTGAAGGCACCCGATCATCATCTGGGCGTGGGCTCCGGCAGCCACGGACAGCAGACGGGTGACATGCTGAAGGCCATCGAGGAGGTACTGCTTCAGATTCGGCCCGATTGGGTGATCGTCTATGGCGACACGAACAGCACCCTGGCCGGGGCCCTTGCCGCGGCTAAGCTCCACATCCCTGTAGCGCACGTGGAGGCGGGCCTGCGCAGCTTCAACCGACGGATGCCCGAGGAGCTCAACCGCGTGGTCACAGACCGCATTTCTGACCTTCTGCTGTGTCCAACCGAGACGGCCGTGGACAACCTCCGCCGCGAAGGCTTCACGCACGTTCTGAATGACGGCCGCCTCCTGCCCTTTGACCACGGACCACGGACCACGCACAACGGACCCGTTGCAGCCAACGTCGGCGACGTCATGTACGACTCTGTTCTACTCTACACCGAGCTCGCCGAACAGAAGTCCGATGTCCTTTCACGCCTGGGCATCACAACGGGCGAGTACGCCCTGGCCACCGTCCACCGCGCTGAGAACACGGATGATCCCCAGCGCCTGCGTGGGATCTTTGAGGGATTGGCACGAGTCGCACGGGAGGGACTCCCAGTCATCGCCCCGCTGCACCCCCGCACCCGTCAGGCCCTCTCTCGCACTTCGAATCTCCCCCCCCTCGGCTCGTCGGCTCCTCGGCTCACGTTAGTCGAGCCTGTTTCGTACCTTGACATGCTCATGCTCGAGAAGAACGCCCGGGTTGTGCTCACCGACTCCGGCGGCGTTCAGAAGGAAGCTTTCTTCTTTCGCGTTCCCTGTCTGACGCTACGAGGGGAAACGGAGTGGACCGAGACCGTGGAAGCGAGGTGGAACTCCTTGGTCGGATGTGAGAGCCACGAAGTCGCCCGGGTCGCCCTGCTGGTTCTGGATCGTACGGTAGCTAATTCCCTGTCTGTTCCCGAACCCTATGGCGATGGACAGGCGGCGCAGCGTGTTCTGTCACTCCTGGGATGAGCAGAGGGGGATTTGCTGGTCAAGCACTTCTAACCCTGTCTGCCAGAGTCCTGAAGCTTGTATTGGGGCTTGGAGTCTCCGTGATCTTGGCAAGAGGGTTAGGTGTAGAGGGGAGGGGGATCTACGCCCTGGCGCTGCTCCTCCCTTCCATAATCGTCGTTTTTGCCAATGCGGGAATCGGGCGTGCGGCGGCCTTTTTCGTCGCCAGGGGGGAGTTCCGACGTCAGGAGATCCTTGGCAATAACGTGCTGTTGGCGATGGCAACAGCTGGGTTGGGGGTTCTCGCGGGAGCACTCGTCGTCAGCTTCCTTCGACATAGCATCTTTCCTGGAGTTAGTCCAGGCCTTCTTCTACTAGCCATCACGCTTGTCGTTCCTATGATTCTCTCACGGCTCTTTGAAAATGTGTTACTAGGTGCTCAGCATATATGGCAGTTCAACTTCGTCACAGTTGTTCATTCTCTTATATCCCTAGTATGTCTGGTTGTTGCTCTCCTGGTGATCAGAGCAGGGGTCAGCGGGGCACTTGTCGCGGGTCTCCTTGCCTGGCTTCCGGTCAACGCTCTGGCCTTTCGATGGGCGAGGGAGGCTGCCGGGGGGGCGGAATTCGTACCTAACTGGTCACTCATCCGCCGCGGGATTGGCTATGGCCTCCCGGCCAATGCTGTCTATGTACTCGAGTTCCTCAACTGGCGGGTCGACATGCTTCTCATCAACGCCTTCCTAGAGCCAGCAGCCGTAGGGGCGTATGCCATAGGAGTTGGTCTCGTTGAGAAGATCTGGTTGGTGTCCCAATCGGCAGGTAGTGTCTTGTTCCCCCGTGTGGCAGCAGAGAAGGACGAGCAGCGTCGGAAGCACTTCACTCCGCTGGTGGCCCGCGCAGTGCTTATGACTGCCGGACTGACAGCCCTTGTGCTGGCGCTGCTCAGTCACTGGATCATCCTTGTTCTCTACTCCGAAGCCTTTGTTCTCGCGGTTGGGGCTGTCAGGGGGATGCTAGTAGGAGTCGTGGCGCTGAGTGCAGGGCGTGTGCTCGCGAAGGATATCGCGGGGCGCGGGCTCCCGAGACTCAATGTCTACGCGGGGATGGTTGCAGTAATGGTAAATATTGTCGCAAACATCATGTGGATTCCTCGGTACGGGATTGTCGGTGCGGCCTGGGCATCAACTGCGTCATACACCGCCTCGTACGTGGTCACACTCCACTTCTACTGCAGGGTGTCCGGCAACCGCTGGTGGAAACTCGTTGTTCCTCAACGAAAGGACCTCGGCCTGTATATGCACGTCGCCAAGAACCTTCTGAGGGGCCTCAAAGGGCTCGTGCTGCGGTGAGTCGTGCGCGGACGAAGGGGTTGATGAACTCAGAACTCATATCCGAAGTCCTCAACGAACCTTTCGAAATGGACTCTTACGCGCTCAACAGTCCGCTGAGTGTACATCCTACGATAATCGTCTTCTCCATGGGGCTGTGTGACCTTTGTCACTGGCAACGGCGCGGGTTGAATCCCCAGCAGATCAAACAGTTGATGCAGATCGCGCTCTATCACTTTGAGTCGTATGTAGCGGTCGCATGCCTTCCGGTCTCCGAGGTAGACGAACGGATAGAGGTGCTGTCATAGTTATGCGGCGCTTGCCATATCATAGGTCGACACCGATTCCGAAACCAGGATCGCCCAGGCGCTGCACGGGCTGCGCGGCGGGCGCACCACCTTCATCATCGCCCACCGCATGAGCACCGTCCGCGACGCCGACGTCGTCGTCGTCATGGACGCCGGCCGCATCGTCGACGTCGGCAGTCACGCCGAGCTCGACCAACGCTGCCCCACCTACCGCAACCTCGCCGCGAGCCAGTTGCAGCCGGTGGCGAAAGAGTGAACCACAGAGGCACAGAGAGCACAGAGTAGAA
>PUMK01000365.1 GCA_003551325.1 Candidatus Acetothermia bacterium
GGGCTAGGGGGACCGCTCGCCCTGGCGCCCGGGGACTACTGGGATACTCCGCTCGGTCCGCTTCCGGTGAATACGGAGCTGGTCGAACGGTTGGCAGGTTCTTGGGAAGCGGAGCGTGATGACCTTCCGTTCGCTGAGGAGCACTCCGTCGAAGTGCAGCTTCCGTTCTTGCGCTATCTCTTTGGGGAAGTCCCCATCGTCCCTGTTGTCGTGCAGAACCTGGGCAGTGAAGCTGCTCGCCGGGCGGGGGAAGTCCTGGCGCGAGCGGTGAACGAAAGCGGTGTTCTGCTTGTGGCATCGAGTGATTTCACCCACTACGAGCCTCAAGCAGAGGCGGAGGCCAAAGATCGTGCTGCTCTTGGTCACATTCTAAACCTTGATGTTGAGAGGTTTGTGGAGATGGTCCAGCGGGACCGACTCACCATCTGCGGTGCGGGGGCCATTGCCGTACTCATGGCGGCAGCCCGTGCGCTCGATCTGTTCGGCACCCAGCGCCTGGCGTACCGGACGTCGGGAGATGTGGTGGGACTGCGCGACCAGGTGGTGGGTTACGCCAGCGTGGCGTTGAGGCGGGTGGACGATGTTGCATAGCATGACGGGCTTCGGACGCGGGGTGTCCCGCATGGTTCCTTTCTCGGCGCAAGCGGAACTCCGCAGCGTGAACAGCAGGTTCCTGGAGATACGCTTGCGCGGATTGGCGGATCTTCCCCAGCTGGTGCAGCGTTGTGAGGCGGTGCTGCGTGAGCGGTTCTCGCGGGGCACGCTGGAGCTTTCGGTGCGTTGGGAGAAGGATGGTGTGTCACGACCCAAGCGGCTCAACGTCGAGGCGGCACGCTCGTATCAGACGAGCTTGCGCGAGCTCACCGAGCTCCTGGGAGCTTCGGACGGCCCACAGCTTGGGCATCTGATCTCCTTGGGGGTGTTCGAGGACGAAGTCCCGGAGCCTGAAGCCTTGTGGTCATCGCTTTCCCTGGCTGTGCAAGGTGCATGCGATGAGCTGGCGGAGGCGCGGGCCGCAGAGGGGGAGCGCTTGGTGGCTGTGCTACGCCGAGAGCTTGAGACAATCGATCGTCTGTTGAGAGAGGCACGTCGACTGGCAGGGGAGGACGGACAGGGTTGGGAAGCACGAGTGCGGGAACGTCTGCAGCGGCTTGATGTGGACGCTGACCCTGGGCGGTTGGAGGTCGAGCTTGCGCTGCTTGCGGAACGCGGTGATGTTCAGGAAGAACTGGACCGCATCGGATCCCACATGACGCGGCTTGCGGATCTGTTGGAGGGGGAAGGCCCTGTCGGGCGGGAGCTGGAGTTCTTGGCCCAGGAGCTCGGCAGAGAGGCAAACACCGTGGGTGCGAAGGCACGGGCTGAGGGTCTGTCGCGGGTGGCGATGGACCTGCGCCTGACCGCAGAACGCATCCGTGAGCAAGCTCGGAACGTGGAATAAGGAGATGCCGTTGAGCGCTGAGCGTCACAACGAATTCCTGCCGCAGGGTTGGACGGTCCAGGGAACGCAGGGGGTTGCCCTTGTGGTGACCGGTCCGTCGGGTGCCGGGAAGTCCTCCGTGATCGATGAACTCCTGCGCAGGGACTCCGACCTTGCGTTTTCCGTGTCCGCAACCACGCGTGCACCGCGGCCTGGGGAAGTGGACGGACGGGACTACTCCTTCGTTGACCCGGAGAAGTTCGCCGAGATGGTTGAGGCGGGTGAGTTTCTGGAATGGGCAACTTATCAGGGAAATAGCTATGGAACGCCGCGAACTGAGGTGGAGGGGCGGCTGGCTCAAGGGCAAGACGTTCTGCTTAACGTTGAAGTCCAAGGCGCGTTGGCGATCGCGGAGTTAGGCTTGACCTTCCCGCTGGTGCTCGTGTTCCTGGTTCCTCCAACACGAGAGGAACTCGTGCGAAGGGTACGGGGTCGGGGTACCGAGACCCAAGCTTCACTGGATGCGCGGATGGCGATTGCGGAGCAGGAGGTCCTTGAGATACCGAGCTTCCACTACCTTGTGGTCAACGACGATCTTGAGCATGCGGCTGACCACGTACAGGCCGTGCTCGCGGCGGAGCGTAGCCGGATCATCCCGTGCTCCGCGTAGGGATTGACGCGATCGAGGTGGAACGCGTGGCGCGCCTGTCCATGCGTTTTGGAAGGGAGCGGCTAATGCGCCTATTCACAGAACGCGAACTCGACTATGCTTTCTCCTCACCTCGGCACTGTCACCGGCGGCTGGCGGTGCGCCTGGCAGCCAAGGAGGCGTTCGTCAAGGCCTGGGGCACGCCTGTTCCCTTGCATGCGCTGGAGGTGGTGAAGCACGCAGGGGTTCCCTTCCTCAAGTATCGGGAGAAGGAGTATCCCCTGTCTCTCACGCACACCACGGAACTCGCTGTCGCGATCACCGTGTGGGAGGCCTGAAGCCTCCCCGCAGCGCTTCCGGCTACATCTCCTCGGTGTCGGTCTTCCGCGTGATGTCTTCTTCGTCCTGTTGCTCGTCATCATCAAGGATTTCCGTGTCTTCGTCGGAGACGTCTGCATCGGTCACTGGTGCATCGGCGACGGGTTCCACCGTCTCGGCAGGTTCCTCATCGACCGGTACAGGTTCCTCATCGATTGGGACTTGCACCTCGGGTTCGGGGTCCGGTTCAGTCAAGGGGTCAGCGACATCCGTTGGTGTGTGATCCGATCCTTGCAGATCCTGCAATTGCTCTCTGAGGGTGATGATCTCACGGCCCGGTTGTTGGGACAGGAAGCGATGCTTCTCTTCCTCGACCACTTCCTCGCGGAGCTTGCGTAGCGACAGCCGAACTTGGCGCTTGGCTTCGTTGATTCCGATGATCTTGGCGGTGACTTCTTCCTCTAGACGGAGAACATCACCTGGGCTCCCGATGCGCTCCTCGGAGATCTCCGACACGTGGATCAGTCCTTCGACAGCCTGGGTGATACGCACGAAGGCCCCAAAGTCCTTGATCTGGGTGACGGTTCCCGAGACGAGCGAACCCACGGAGTACTGCTCGAGGAACTCCTCCCACGGGTCGCGCTCCAGCGCCTTGAGGGACAGGCTGATCCGCCGTTCCTCGGCGTCCACCTTGAGGACCATCGCCCGCACCGGTTGGCCCTCTTGGAGCATCTCCTGGGTGTGGACCACCCGTTGCCAAGAGAGTTCCGATACGTGGATGAGGCCTTCGACACCTTCCTCGAGTTCGACGAACGCGCCGAAGTCTGTGATCTTCGTAACCTGGCCCTCAACGAGCGCCCCGCGCGGATACCGATGCGCCACGTCCTCCCACGGGTCGGGTTGGGCCCGGCGAAGGGAGAGGCTGATTCGTTTGCGCTGTTCTTCAACGGATAGGACCACGACTTCGACCTCGTCCCCCTGGGAGACAACCTCTCCCGGATGACGGGGGAACCCCCATGAGAGTTCCGAGACGTGGACAAGACCCTCCACATCTTCCTCGAGTTCGACGAACGCACCGAAGTCGGTCACCGACACCACAGTGCCCTTGACATGCGTTCCCGGTGCATAGCGATCGGTGATGCCCTCCCAGGGATCGGGGCGAAGACGCTTGATGGACAGGGAGATGCGCTCTTCTTGAGCATCGGCTTCGAGAATCATCACCTGTACTTCGTTGCCGGGTTTGTACTTGTCCGGGGGTGGAACGGGGATGTCCTTCCAGCAGATCTCGGTGCGGTGTACGAGGCCGTCGAAGCCCCCAACGTCGACGAACACGCCGAAGTCGACCACGCTCTTCACCTTGCCGCTGACGATCGAGCCCTCTTCCAAGGTTTCGAAGAGCTCGCTCTTGCGTTCCTGTTCAAGCTCCTTCAACAGGGCTTTGCGCGAGACGACGATGTTGCGGTCACGTCGGGAGAACTCGATGATCTTGAGTTCAAGCTCTTTCCCCTTAAGGCGTTCGAGCTTTGTGGGCATGCCCTTGCCCAGGTGGGACCCAGGCAGGAAAGCACGGATGCCACCCAGGTTCACGTGGTAACCGGAGCCCCGCACCTCGTCGACCACGGTGCCGTGTACCGACGCACCGGCCTTGGAGGCCTTCTCCAGCTCGCGGAAGCGTTTCGCGAAGTAGGCTTGCCGTTCGGAGATGAAGACGGACCCGTTTTCCTCATCGATGTAGGTGACGAGAACCTCGAGTTGGTCGCCAAGTTCCGCCTGCTCCCTGTGGGGAGCAAGTTCGGACTTTGGTAGCAGCGCTTCGGACTTGTAGCCGATGTCCACAAGCACTTCATTGTCCGTCATCTCCACTACGGTGCCTTGGACGGTATCCCCCCGACTAAATAAACGAACGTCGCTCTCGTCGAGGGCGTCCTCCATCTTGATCCGATCCGCCATTCGTTACCACCCCTTGTTGCGTCTCCCCTGGTATCGGGCCCGCTGCTGCCTTAGGTTGTGCGAAC
>PUMK01000233.1 GCA_003551325.1 Candidatus Acetothermia bacterium
CTACGTTGACCCGACACGGCCGGAGGGCAACAGGGTCACGTCCGTCTACATCCGCGGGGAGCCGATCGACTCCGACGCTACCTACACGCTCGCCACGAACGACTACCTGGCAGCGGGGGGGGATGGCTTCACCATGTTGGAACAGGCTGAACAGATCGCGGTCGCCGAAAGGACCGACCAGCAGATGTTCATCGCCTACCTGCAGGCGTACAGCCCTGTGTTCCCCATGGTCGAGGGTCGCATCGTCATCGTTTGGTAGTACCGCTGAACGCACCAGCGATCAGGAGCGCCTGCCGGGGGTTACCTCCCCGGTAGGCGCTCGTCGCTTGGGAAGCGAGCAGAGTGTTACGACTCGGTACAATCCGGGAGGACGCGCTCCTGGAAAGGTAACGAGCGAGTCGGCAAGGAGGAAGCGATGAGAATGAGATTGGCCCTGCTATTGGTGGCTTTGGTTGCAGCCGTCAGCGTTCTCGCCTCTGCGAGCGGCGCAAAGATCGTTATCCTGCACACGAACGATATCCATGGACGAATTGAGTCCAAGATCGAAGAAGGACTGTTGGGTTTTCCCTACATCAGTTCGTTGATCCAGTACTACCGCGCGCAGTACGAGCATGTGCTGGTCCTGGATGCCGGGGACACGCTCCATGGCCAGCCGATAGCAACAGCCCTTGAAGGCGAAAGCGCCGTGGTGGCGATGAACGCGGCAGGCTACGACGTGATGGTGGCCGGCAACCACGATTTCAACTTCGGCTACGAGCGACTCCTTGAGCTAGAACGGGACTACGTGGAGTTCACGCTACTATCCGCTAACGTATACAAAGACGACGAACCTATCCTTACGCCGTACATCGTGAAGACCTTTGGGGACTACACGGTGGGCATCTTCGGTTTGACAACCGATTCCATCTCCACCCACCCCGACAACGTCGTTGGGCTTGAGTTCCGCAGCGCGGCCGTGACCGCACGGCGGTACGTGACGATTCTTCGGGAAACGTACAATGTGGATCTTGTGATCGCCCTCAGCCATATCGGACTGCACGTCTCCGAACGCATCGCGGCCCAAGTGGACGGGATCGACCTGTGCGTGGATGGTCACAGCCACAGCCGGCTACCGCAGGGGCGATGGGTAGGAGAGACGCTGATCGTCCAGGCGCACGAGTACGGCAGGTACCTGGGGAAGGTCGCGATCGACATGAGCGGCGACAGACCCGCCATGCGGGCCACGCTCGTGTCGGCCGAGATTGCTGCTGAGCTCGTGGAGCCGGACGAAACCATCGTCGAGTTGTTGCAGGAATTCCGAGCCGAGCTCCGTCGCAGGATTCTGGGGGGTTAGCGAACATCAACCGGGTTCCGCCCCGTCTCCTGTTCGACCTCACCTTCACGCATCTCGGCACATCCAGGGTGTTCCGACTATCTGCTCCGGTGCGACAGGCCGGCCTACTGCCTGGCCTCATGCGGGGCGTTGTCCACAAGCAGATGCCCAAGGATCGCCGTCACCTTCGGTAGCCTACTTCCGGAAGTACAGCTCTGCCCGTGGAGAGCAGTTGAGAAGACTGAGCTCGTGGTGGGTTGCCCCGTGATGAGGCATGGGCTACGCTCACCGCACTCGAGGGAGGTCGGGCAATGACAGCGTATTCTCCCGGGGGCCGAGGACGTGGCCGGCCGCTGCGCGCCGTGCGAAGAGACAAGGAACATGCCCGATGTGAGGGTGTGCCTTCCGCTACATGCCCGGCGAAGGTTTCCGCAACGTGTACCGCGCCTGAACCAAGAGGGGCCCGGGCCGTTCCCCGACACCGGGTTGTCGTGACTGGGATAGGTGTGATCAGCCCCATCGGCATCGGCAGGCAGGTGTTCTGGGAGAACCTGCTCTCCGGACGCAACGGTGTCGGCCGTGTGAGTGCCTTTGACCCTTCCGGGTACCGGTCCCAGATGGCGGCCGAGGTGAAGGACTTTGACCCCGCAGCATGGCTCGACGGCAAGGCCGCCCGCCGCGTGGATCGGTTCACCCAGTTCGCAATGGTGGCCGCTGACCTGGCGATGGCGGAAGCCGGCCTGGATAGGGCTCCGTTCGATGCAACCCGCGCTGGTGTGATTATCGGTTCAGGGATCGGTGGCGCGCATACAATCGAGAGCGAACACCGCCAACTCTTGGAGAAGGGCCCACGGGCACTCGCCCCGTTCGTCGTCACCAAGGTCCTGATCAACACAGCCGCATGCATCGTGTCCATCACCCACGGCCTCAAGGGTCCTCTCTCGGCGCCGTCCGTCGCCTGCTCCACCGGGGCGAACGCGATTGGAGATGCCTTTCGGATCATCGAACGAGGCGATGCCGACATCATGCTGGCCGGAGGAGCTGAGGCCAGCATCAGTCCCTTGCCCTTCGCCGGTTTCTGTGCCACCCGATCGATGTCGACCAGGAATGACGACGTGGAGCACGCCAGCCGCCCCTTCGACGCTCACCGCGACGGGTTCGTCATGGGCGAAGGCGCTGGGATCGTCGTCCTGGAACGCTCCGACCACGCGCTTGCACGCGGCGCTTCCGTCTATGCCGAGCTTATCGGATACGGGAACACCGCCGACGCTTTCCACATCACCGCTCCCGAGCCGAGCGGCGACGGGATGATCCGTGTTATGGACATGGCGCTGCGCGACGCCGGCGTCCCGCAAGCGGAGATCGGCTACATCAACGCCCACGGAACCTCGACCCAGCTCAACGACAAGATCGAGTCTGCGGCGGTGATCACCCTGTTCGGGAAGCATGCGGCAAAGCTCAAGATCAGCTCCAACAAGTCGATGATCGGTCACCTCCTGGCCGCCGCCGGCGCGGTGGAGTTCGCGGCCACTGTACTCAGTGTGGCCACAGGATGGGTGCCGCCCACGATCAACCACGAAACGGCTGACCAGGACTGCCCGCTGGACTACGTGACCCGAGGCGCCGAACGCGTGGATCCAGCGATCGCGATGTGTCAATCGTTCGGCTTTGGCGGAGGCAACGCCTGCCTCGTTGTGCAGCGCTTTGAGGAAGAAGGGATGTCATGACGGTTCCAGAGCTCCGGATCGGTGACCTTGTCGCCAGGGTCCCCATTGTCCAGGGGGGCATGGGGGTCAGGATCTCCCTGTCCTCGCTTGCCGCGGCTGTGGCGAGCGAAGGTGGCATCGGGACCATCTCCAGCATCGGCCTGGGTGCTTTGGAGGAGGGCGGGCAGGAATACGAGCGCATGTCCCGCGAGGCGTTACGGGAGGAGATCCGCAGAGCCCAGGAGATGACGGACGGGATCCTCGCGGTCAACTTCATGGGCGCGGTTCGGAACGTCGAGAATCTAGTACGCACGGCTGTTGACGCAGGCATTCAGATGATCGTTTTCGGTGCGGGACTTCCCATGCGGCTTCCAGAGATCGTCCCCGACCCATCGGTCAACCTCGTGCCGATTGTCAGCTCTGCACGTGCTGCGGACTTGATCCTCCGGGCCTGGACCAAACGCTATGGGCGGATCGCGAGCGCGTTCGTGCTGGAGGGGCCGCTCGCCGGCGGGCACCTCGGGTTCTCCCGAGAGGAACTCCAGCGCCCGGAGGACTTCGCCCTCGACAAGCTGCTCCTCGATCTTCTGGAGACCCTAAGACCCTATCAAGACCGATCAGGCTCGGAGATCCCTGTGATCGCCGGTGGGGGGGTCTACGACGGCAAGGACGTCGCACGCATGCTGCGGCTCGGCGCATCCGGCGTCCAGATGGCCACGCGTTTCGTGTGCACCTGGGAGTGCGATGCGTCCATGGCCTTCAAACAGGCCTACCTCGATGCTCGCGAGGACGACATCGTCATCATCAAGAGCCCCGTGGGGCTACCTGGGAGGGCCATTCGGAACAGGTTCCTCGAAGAGATCGAGAAGGTCGATCGGGCGAAGGTGTACTGCCCGTATCACTGTTTGACCGCGTGCAAGGTCTCCGAGGCGAAGTTCTGCATTGCTGAGGCGCTGCTCAATGCGTGGCGGGGAGATGTGGACCACGGACTGGTCTTCTGCGGCCAGAACGCTCACCGGATCGACAAGATCCTGTCCGTCAAGGAACTCATGGCCGAGCTGGTGGGTGAGCTGGAGGCCGCGCTCGTCGAAGAACCCTAGGCCAGCCGATACAGCTTGAAGCCGAGCGCCGCCCGCTCCGACCCACAGCATGTCTCCCGTGATACCTGACTCAACCATGTGCGCCCTGTCGCGCCCTCGGCACCTTCCGGACATCCCCACCAACAGAGGTCCATCGGCCAGGCCCGTTCTTCGCTGTCTGTGCGTTACATACAGCAAGCGGCTTGTAGTAGAAGACATGGAACGCGCTCTTGACAGGACACACTGCGCGGGTGTAGAAGTGTTTACGACTGGACGGTCGCGTGGTTGCTGGCCCCGAGTGAC
>PUMK01000234.1 GCA_003551325.1 Candidatus Acetothermia bacterium
ATTCGCGGCCGACTGATGTCGGTGGACGACGGTGTCCTGCTCTTGTCCGAGGGGAGTGAGCTGTTCTTTCCCAGCTACGAGAAGCTGGTCGTTGCGCACCCTCGGGGTACATCGATCGAGGTCGATCACGCTGAGCAAAGCGGTGAAGCGCAGATCGTCCTGGAGTACCTTGCCCAACGGCTCAGTTGGTCGGCCGTGTACCGGGCTGAGCTCGACGACGAATGGCTGCGTCTGCGTGGCCGGGCCCGGCTAGACAACCAGAGCGGTCGGGCTTACCAAGGCGCACGCATCGATCTCGTGGCCGGTGAGGTGGACACGCCTACGGTTCCCGAGGTGGCGTTTCGCTATGCGCTTGGCCTGGGGGACGAAAAGGTCTCTCTCCCGGACGCTGAGGCGGCGTTTGCCTACCATCGCTATTCGATACCAGGCCTTCACGATCTCATCGAGGGGACGACGTTTCTCCCGCTGGTGGATGTTGACGTTCCCTACGAACGCATCTACCGGTTCACGGACGATCGGGTGCGCGTGTTCGTGCGGTTCGCTGCCGAGGACCATCCGCTGCCTGCAGGGCAGGTCCGTGTTGTCGATGAGGGAGGACGGCTCTACGTAGGGAGTGCACCGATCGGACACACCCCGGCGGGAGAACTGGTCGAACTGGCTGTGGGAACAGCCTTTGACATCACGGGTGAACGTGTACACATGGAACGCACGCGTCCCAGCGCTGAACTCTACCGTGATACGTACCGTGTCACGTTGCGATCGACGCAGGACGACGACGCAGTGGTCGAGGTGGTGCAGTCCCTCAGCGGAACATGGACGATCACCAAGGCAAGTGCTGCGTACGAGAGGATTGACGCCCGAAGAGTCCGGTTTCTCATCCCCCTGCCCGCTGGCGGATCGGCGGAAGTCACGTATACCGTCGAATGGCGGTACTGACAATGGATGAGGAACGGCTGGATAATGAGTTTACAAAGTTGAAGGAAGGCTACCGCAGAGCCATCGAGCGGGCGATGGAGCGCGTTCCTGTCAGGAACGGTGTGGTAGCCTTGCGGGATCTGTGGTTGGAGACGTCCCTGCCGCAAGATCTGTTGGTGGAGGTGCTCCAGGAGGACGGGCTTCGACTACCCCCCCACGTGGAGCGGGTGGATCTCAGTATGAACCGGAGGAAGAGGAATGCACGCAGGCGCAGGTGATCGCATCAAGTTCGGTACCGATGGCTGGAGGGCCATCATCGCGGAGGACTTCACGTTTGACAACGTCGCCCGCGTGGGCACGGCGTTGGCCCGCCACCTGAAGTCCGAGGAGCGGAAACGGTTGACGATGTACACGAAGTGGGGTGTCCCCTTTCGCCCCGCGGACGCAGGTGTGCTTGTGGGGTACGATACCCGGTTCCTGTCGGGTTCGTTCGCGCGCCATCTGGGACAGGCCTTGATGGCCGAGGGGGTCCCTGCCGAGGTGACGCGGAGTTTCGTCCCCACGCCTGCGCTATCGCATGCTGTCCTTGAAGGCGCGTTTGCTGGTGGTGTCATCATCACAGCTTCACACAACCCCGCGGCCTACAACGGTGTCAAGTTCAAGCCTGAGTACGGTGGCTCGGCTACCGAAGACGTAACGGCCGCTGTGGAGTCCTGGCTCCCGTCCGAACCTCCTGCCCTGGGTGCTGATCCTCTTCCGGAGAGAGACATTGCCGATGCTTACCTGGATGTGCTGCGCGAGCGGGTCGATCTGACCTGTATCGCTGAAGCTCCGGTGTATGTGGCGATTGATGCAATGTACGGTTCTGCTCAAGGCTTTCTAAGCAGGCTCCTCCAAGGAGTTCGCGTTCCCGTGATGCCCATCCGATCCTCAGTGGATCCACTGTTCGGGGGCAAGAGCCCGGAGCCATTGGAACGCAACCTGGTTCCTCTGCGAGCGGTGATCCGTTCGCTTCGGCGGAGGGCCCGTAGGCGCATTATCGTGGGCCTGGCCACCGATGGAGACGGGGATCGCGCTTCCGCTATGGACGAGCACGGCGCGTTTCTCGACACGCACCGTACCGCGGCGTTGATCCTGTGGCACCTGATCAAGCACCGTGGACTCAAGGGGAAGGTGATCAAGAGTTTTGCCTTGACCGACATGATCAGCGCGCTCGCGCAGAACGCCGGCCTTCCTTGTGAAGAGGTCAAGATCGGCTTCAAGTGGGCCGTGGAAGGGTTGGTGCGCGGGGATGTGGAGTTCGCCGGTGAAGAGTCGGGTGGTTACGGCTACAGCTGGCACCTCCCGGAACGGGACGGGCTTCTGTCGGGGCTACTGCTCCTGGAGTTGGTGGCAATGACGGGCAAGAGCCTAGCATCTCTTGTGGACGACTTGTTCGCCGAAGTGGGGCCTCACCACTACCGCCGTATGGATGTCAGGCTTCCCGAGCGGCTGGAAGTGGTGGAGCAACTCCGTGAGCGTCCGCCAGCTTCGCTCGGGGGCCGGAAGGTGACCGATGTAGAGACCCTCGACGGGCTGAAGCTCCGCTTGAACGGTGGGTGGGTGTTGTTCCGCGCGTCGGGGACCGAGCCAATCCTTCGTGTGTACTGCGAGATGAACGCACTCGATGCGGTCAACGCTTGTCTGGAAGAGGCCAAAGGGTTGGTGACCGGAGGACTGTCGCTGTGAACAACGAAACCTACGACCCCAAGGTGATCGAGGAACGCTGGCGGGATCTGTGGCGGGAGCGACGCTTGTTCTCCGCGGACCTCGACGGTGCCGACGGCAAGTACTACTACCTCAACATGTTCCCCTATCCATCGGGGAAGCTGCACGCAGGCCATGGAAGGAACTACATCCTTGGTGATGCGATCGTGCGGTTCCTGATCATGCGGGGTTACAACGTGTTCAACCCCATGGGTTGGGACGCTTTTGGCCTGCCGGCGGAGAATGCAGCCATCGAGCAGGGACGGCACCCGCGTGACTGGACCTGGAACAACATTCAAGAGTTCAAGCGGCAGTTCCGAGCGTGGGGTGTGGAGTACGACTGGGACCGGGAGATCGCTACCTGCGAACCGGAGTACTACCGATGGACGCAGTGGTTGTTCGTCAAGCTCTACGAAGCTGGATTGGCCTATCGCGCACAGGCGAAGACCAACTACTGCACGAGTTGCGCCACGGTGTTGGCCAACGAACAAGTGGTCAACGGGCATTGCGAGCGTTGCGGTACGGGTGTGGAGAAGCGTGATCTAACGCAGTGGTTCTTCAGGATCACGGATTACGCACAGCGTCTGCTCGATGACCTTCAGGATCTTGCGTGGCCCGAACACGTCAAGAAGATGCAGGAGAACTGGATCGGTCGCTCAGAGGGCGCGGAGGTCTTGTTCCGGACAGAGGAGGGGCAAGACATCCCCGTGTTCACCACCCGGCCCGACACCTTGTGGGGGGCCACGTTCATGGTGCTGGCTCCTGAGCATCCGCTTGTGGATGTGGTCACAGACGCACAGCATGCATCCGCGGTGAACGCGTATCGGGATGAAGCGGCCGCCAAGACGGAGATGGAGCGTACGGTGGCCGATCGTGAGAAGACCGGTGTGTTCACCGGGGGGTACGCCATGAACCCCGTCAACCAAGAGCGCATCCCTATCTGGATCGCGGATTACGTGATGATGGGTTACGGCAGCGGGGCGATCATGGCGGTCCCCGCCCACGACGAACGGGATTTCGCGTTTGCGGTGAAGTACGGACTGCCGGTCGTCCCCGTGATCGCCAGGGTGGATGGTCTGGCCCGGAGCGTGGTGCCCGAGCACTGTGTTCAAGAGGGGTTGCGTCGGCGATTGGAGGAAGAGGGCATAGCGGTGGAGCACATCTCTGGGGAAGGGCGAAGCCTTCTCGTGACCCTCCACGGAGAGCAAGAGCGTCGCCGTTACGTGCGTCTTGTGCAGGAAAACCTGCGACCAGGTTGTTGGTGCGCAGTGGTGGGGGGATCATGGACGTTCGTCTTCCCTGAGGGTATCCGCGTTCTGGACAGTATCCAGGCCGACCGTGAACTCCTGGAGCGTTGTGGCAGCCTCGCGCCGGGGCTTCAGGGGAGTCGTTCGGTGGCCGAGATGCTTCACCGCGAGCCGCTCTATCACGATGTGCTGTTGCACACCGAATACGGTTCCATGATGCACTCTGGTGAGCTCAGCGGGACCGGTGGTACGCAAGCTGTGCAGGCTACGTGCCGGTGGTTGGCGGAGCAGGGCATCGGTCAGGCCACCGTGAGCTATCGGTTGCGGGACTGGTTGATCTCACGACAACGGTACTGGGGTGCACCGATTCCCATGGTCCATTGCACTTCCTGCGGGACCGTTCCCGTTCCGGAGGAAGAACTTCCGGTGCTGCTCCCTGACGTGCCGATCTTGGGGAAGCAGGGGCTGGCGG
>PUMK01000294.1 GCA_003551325.1 Candidatus Acetothermia bacterium
AATGGTTTCGACGTGTGCTCCGTCCAGTGTCCCCAGTTGTACTTGGCATGATCGAACGGCAGTGCCGTTGACAATCACCGTGCAAGCGCCGCAAGCCCCCTTCTTGTCGCATCCGTTCTTGGCTCCCACGAGATCCAGATCCTCGCGCAACCAGTCCAGCAATGAGTGATCGGTTGGGCGGCTGGGGGAGTACGTCACTCCGTTGACGGTCAGCTTCATCGCGCCCCTCCAGATATCCCCATGCGACTCCATAGTTCCTCGGTTGCTGCGGTGAACTCGCGGCGCGCCGCAACGGGGTCGACAGTACGGCTTCCCCCCTCTTCCACAACGACGCGGCCATCCACCAATCCCCACTTCACGTTCCCAGGTTCGGCGTGGTACACGACAGCTGCCGCAGCGTCCGTCCACGGGACCAAGTTCAGCGCAGTCATGTCTATGACGACAAGGTCCGCCTTCTTCCCCGGTTCAAGAGAACCCACGGACCGCTCCAGTCCCACGGCGCGTGCTCCTCCCAGGGTCGCCCAAGACAGGGCTTGCTCAGCGGTGATGAAGTGAGGGTCGCCATGGTGAGCCCGGTGGAGGAAGGCGGAAAAGCGAGCCGCCTCGAGAAGGTTCACATGAAACGCGTCTGTGCCAAGACCGATGCGCACACCATGTGCCAACATACTTGCGATCGGGGCCACCAGCCCGCCATCCTTGGCGTTCGCGATTGGGTTGTGGGCTACGGCTGCTCGATGTTCCGCCAACAGGGAGAGCTCCCGGTCCGAAACGAATATCGAATGGGCTGCCAGCAATCGATCGTTCAGTAGGCCTGTCTCGGCCAGGAGGTCGACACACCCCAAACCGTGCCTCGAGAAAACCTCATCGCGCTCAGCCTGCATCTGCGCCAGATGCATATGCACAAGCGACGAACGTCTCTGTGCTTCTTCCGCTACCCGCGCCAGCATCCACGGCTCCAGGGTGTTCGTGGCATGGGGGCTCAGACTCACGGTGATGCGCCCCTCCGCACCTCGGTGCCACCGATCAGCGAACTCGCACGCTGCTGCCAGCTGATCCTTGAAGGCTCCAGCATCGAAGCGAAAGGCATTTCCCCCCGCCCCCGTTTGCAGGGGATCGGACAGGGGGAACCCGAGTATCTTCTGCCCGATCACTGCGCGGATACCCGTGAGCTCAACAGCCCTTGCTGTTGCCTCGGCATGGTGGTACATATCGGCCACAGTGGTCACACCGCATCTCAGCGATTCCAAGGCAGCGACCGTACTCGCCCGACCGATGACCTCCGCAGTCAAGTGGGACTCCCAGGCAAACAGTTTGGAGTAGAAGAGTTCTTCGAAATCTATGGTCTCGAGGACGCCCTTCAGCAAGTGCTCTCCGAGATGGACATGGCTGTTCACCATTCCCGGCATCACTACGCATCCGGAACAGTCGATGATCGTCTCCGGCGCGAATCCCTCCGGGGGGTGCGGTTGGACCGCGACAATCTCGGCGCCGTCGATCGCCACGATGGCTGCAGGCAGCACGCGCATGCCTTCCTCGCAGGTTAGTATGGTTCCGCCTGTCAGCAGTGTTCTCATCGTTCCTGCTCGTCGGCCAGTTCCCAGTCAATGGCGCGGACCGGGCATATCGAGACGCATAGGCCGCATCCCTGGCACTGTTGAGGAAGCACCGAGAAGCGTGCTTCCGCGTTCCTAATGGCCCCGTATGGACATACGCTGAAGCACTTTCCGCACTGGATGCAGTTCTTCTGGTTGATGAGTGCGACCCGTGGCACGCCATCCCAGATGATGTGCTCGTACTCCTGTCTTGCCACTTCGTCCACGGGGAACTGAATACTCTCCAGAGTGCGTCCCCGCAAGGTATTGACCGATCGGTGACCGGAGCTCTTGATCGCGTCCGCCAACTCAGCAAGGAGAACGCGGACGGAGTCAGCCCCCCCAAGTATCAAAGAGGTGCACACCCCCACACACTGAGCTCCACAGAAGAGCATCTTCACAGCGTCCTCTCCGGACATGACTCCCCCAGTCCCGATCACGGGGAGTCCTACATAGTGGTTGAGCATAGCTACGTGGTACAGTGCCAGAACGCGAATCGCCTCTCCGGAGATCCGTCCGTACCCTTGTTCCATCAGCACAGGAGCACCCGACAGCGGATCCACGTCGAGACCAGCTTTCAGGGCGTCAATCGAGGAGAAGCCATCTGCACCATGTTCACGAAGAGCGAGGCCGAATGCCACGATGTCCGGCACATTACAGCTCAGCTTGACAGTTACCGGGACCGATACCTTCTCCTTGACGGTGTGCAGGGCCCGGATCATTGGCCCGGGGTCGTCGGGAGGCGTGAAGATGGACAATTCCAGGGCGTCTGCACCGGCTTCCACCACCGGAACGGCGAGTTCGGAGACTTCGTCAGCAGTCATTCCGATGCTGGCGATCACGGGCATGGGCAGCTCGGCAAGCCTGGGGAGTTCTTCTCTGAGCCACTGCGACAGCGGGAGCGTTGAACAGCGTTCTGTGTTGAAGAAGAACCCTGGGCCGCGATGGAGACATGGCTGGGGGTTGACGGAGGGCTCCACGAGAATGGTCTTGGTGATGGCTGCTCCGATACCGGCACTGGAAAGCCGCCGAATCGCCGCGAAATCCTTTGTCGGCGGGCCCGAAGCCGCTACCAGAGGATTGCGCAGCTTAAGCCCGAGAAACTCTGTCTCCCACATTGGATCGGCAGTCTCAACTCGCCTTGAGTTGCGGGTGCAATGCTGACGCGCATCGGATGTCATGTCGTGAGTACTCTTCCTGTGTCCTGAGGCCAGGTCACCCACACTTTGTCCCCTTCTTTCCACCCGTGGAGCTCTCCCCCATACTCGGCGACCGTCATCATGGTCCCGTCGACTAACCTAACCTCGTAGTACACCATCTCTCCCAGGTAGTTCACGTGTTCAACCGTACCGGGAAGGGCGTTGAGTCCCTGTGGGGGGTTGTCCGAGCTGGTCAACCCAAGCTGCTCGGGGCGCAGCACCAGCAGGGCCGCTCCGTCAGCTGGACCCTCTGCAGGAAGCGATACACGCTCCCCGGAGTCGAGTACAAGCGTCCTTGTTCCCTCCTTCTCCTCGACTTGTCCTTGCAGGCAATTGGACTGACCGATGAAGCTGGCCACGAACGTGCAATTGGGACAGGTGTACACTTCTCGCGGACAACCTAGCTGGACGAGCTTTCCCTCATGCATGATGGCTATGCGGTCTCCCAGCGTAAGGGCCTCTTCCTGATCGTGTGTCACGAATATGGCCGTAATGCCCACCTGGCGTTGGATGCTCTTGAGGTGCGAGCGCATCTGCATTCTGAGTTTTGCGTCGAGGTTGCTGAGCGGCTCGTCCAGCAACAGCGTGGAGGGGCGGACAACCAGGGCTCTAGCCAGAGCAACTCGCTGTTGCTGTCCGCCAGAGAGCTGCTGCACCCACCGTTCCTCCAAACCGGGCATCCCCACGAGCTCCAGGACTTCGTGCACTGCGCTGCGGATCTCGCGCATCGACCAGCGGCGAACTTTGAGCCCAAAGGCAATATTGTCGAACACCGTCATGTGCGGAAAGAGAGCGTAGTTCTGGAATACCAAAGCGGTATTGCGCCGTTCGGGAGGGACAGCGGTCACGTCCTTTCCACTTAGCCATACCCGCCCTGCGGTTGGCTTCTCGAACCCAGCTATCATCCGGAGGAGTGTGGTCTTTCCGCAGCCACTGGGCCCCAGCAGGCAAAGGATCTCGCCCTCTTGGACGTCAAGCCTCACGCCATCCACTGCCCGAATTTCGCCGAACAGCTTCGTTACATCCTCTAGGTGCACAATGTCCAATACGCAGTCCCCCTGGAACTCTTGCTCAGTTGCCTGCCGACGTTGCCCTATCATCGCCACGCGAACTTCTCAAGGCCGAACAGCTTATGGACCACCGCCAACGTGACAAGCCCTAGGCCGACCAGGGTGCTTGAGATCGCGGTCACGGTTGGGTCCAATCCGAATTCCAGCTGGGCAAACATCCGTACGGAAAGCGTGATCATCCCAGGACCGGTGACGAAGATACTCACTGTGGTCTCGTTGAACGAGACGATGAAAGCAAAGATCGATGACACAACCAATCCTGGCTTGATGAGCGGGAAGGTGATCCGCCGGAAAGTGTGAAGGGGACCTGCGCCCAAATCTCGCGAGGCCTCCTCCAAAGAACGGTCGAATCCTACCAGGCTTGCTGCCATAGTTCTCGTGACATACGCGGTCACAAGCACTAGGTGTCCGAGCAGCACCCCACCGAATGTTGCCGTCCACCCCATCATCACCAGAAATCGGAGAAGGGCCAGTCCGACCAAGACAGCTGGGA
>PUMK01000253.1 GCA_003551325.1 Candidatus Acetothermia bacterium
CCGGCCCCTGGGCGGCGGGTGTCGGCCAGCTGGTGGGCCTCGACCATCCGGTGCGTCCCGATGCCCATGAGGCTGGGGTCACCGAGCCCGTGGCCCACTTCCTCGATCCGATGGTCGTCGATATTCGGCCGATGGGGGGCTCGGCGAACTACTATTTCCACCAACTCGTCACGGGGCAGCTCACGTTCTGCATCACCCCGAACCCCCCGGTTTGGGGGGAGGACCTCCGGGAGACGAGTGCGTTTCTCCCTCAAGTGGCCCGGCGGATGGTGGAACTCATGCCGCGCCTCGCCCCTTTGCGGGTGCGCCGCACATGGCGGGGGTTGTATCCTATGTCGCCGGACGGTTCGCCCCTCGTTGGTTGGGCTGAGGCGCCAACGGGTTACCTGATGGCGATCGGGATGTGCGGCCAGGGTGTGATGCTCGGGCCCGGACTAGGGGAGCTCCTGGCGCGGGTGGTGACCGACCGGCTCACCGAGGAGGACCGGGCAACGCTTTCCGAGCTGGCGCCAACTCGGGCCTTCGCCGCCGAGGAGGCGCTCAAGTAGGGTGCGCAGGCGCGGCTAACGACCGCATGAACACACCACGAAGACTAAGGGAGGGGAGGAAGAACGATGGAGACCATGAAGCTGCTTTCCGAATGGAGGTACGACCCGGCAGCCATCCGCCGGGGCTACACGGGTGAGACGCTGCATGTGGACCTCGGACGGTTGACCTGCACCCCGAAGCCCGTCAGCGAGGCGATGAAGGAGACGTTCGTCGGAGGCCGGGGGTTTGGCCTCAAGCTCCTTTGGGATGCCGTAACCCCCGACACGAAGTGGGATGATCCGGAGAACGAACTCGTCATTGCCGGGGGGCCTCTGTGCGGGATCACCCAGTATCCTGGGTTCGGCAAGTGCTACACGGTGTTCCTCTCCCCCTTGAGCGAACAGACCTACGACTCCAACGCAGGCGGCTACTTCGGGCCGCTGCTCAAGTTCGCTGGCTGGGACGCGCTCGAGCTTCAGGGCAAGGCCGACCAGGATGTCGTCGTCTACATCGACGGCGATCGGGGCGTGGTGCAGGTGTTCGCCTCCCCGTTCACGGAGATCGGGGCTACGGGGATCACCGAGGCCCTGACCGAACACTTCGCAGCTGACGAAGCTGAGAAACGCCACGTGTCCGTTGTCTCTACCGGTGTAGCGGCCGAGCACACCTACTGGGGCTGCCTCAACATGAGCTTCTACGACCCGCGGCGCAAGGTGGCTCGTCTGAAACAGGCCGGCCGTGGCGGCGGAGGGACCGTGTTCCGCGACAAGCGCCTGGCGGCGGTTGTCGTCAAGAAGACGGGTGTCAGCGGCAACGCCAACGATCCCGCCGACCCGGAGACCCTGCGCAAGGTGGGGGCCAAGCTCCACAAGGAGATCCACGACCTCGACGACAAGCAGAACCGTATGCGCCGCGTGGGGACGGCCCACCTCGTGGAGATCATGAACGAGACGCACCTCCTCCCCGTCCACAACTACAAGTTCGGCCAGCATCCCCAAGGGGAGGCGCTTGCGTCGACGGTGTTCGAGAAGTACTTCACCCACGGGCTCCCCGACGGCTGCTGGTACGGCTGTTCGTTGGCCTGCTCCCATGCTGTGGACGGGTTCGAGCTCAAGACCGGCCCCCATAAGGGCCGTAAGGTCACCGTGGACGGCCCGGAGTACGAAACTGTGGCCGCCCTGGGGTCCAACATCGGGATTTTCGACCCTGAGTGGGTGATCGAGGCCAACTACTACGCCGATCACTACGGGATCGACACGATCTCACTGGGGACGGGCCTTGCCTTTGTCTGCGAGTGTGTGGAACGGGGCTACCTCGGGAAGGAGGAGACCGCAGGGCTCGACATCCGTTTCGGGTCAGCGGACGACCTCATGACGTTCATCCATCGGATGGCGGAGGGCGACCCGTTCGGGAAGATCGTTGGCCAGGGGATCCTGCGGATGAAGGACATCTTCGCCCGGGACTACGGGGCGCCGCGCGAGCTCCTCGAGGCAATGGGGATGGAGGCGCAGGGGATCGAGGCCTCCGAGTACGTGCCCAAGGAGTCGATCGCCCAGTGGGGCGGCTACTTCCTCACGCTCAAGGGTCCCCAGCACGACGAAGCGTGGCTCATCTTCATGGACATGGTGGCCCGCCAGCTTCCCACATTCGAGGACAAGGCCGAGGCGCTCCATTACTTCCCCAACTTCCGCCTGTGGTTCTCCCTGGTGGGCGGCTGCAAGCTCCCGTGGAACGACATCCAGCCGGCGGACAACAAGGAAAAGTACCCGCCCAACGAGGCGGCGAAGATCCCCGAGCACGTCCAGAACTACCTTGACCTCTTCGCTGCCGTGACGGGCCGCACGATCACCCGCGACGAGCTCATCCTGCAGAGCGAGCGCGTGTACAACTTCCAGCGCGTGTTCCAGCTCAGGATGGGCAAGGGCACCCGAGCGCAGCACACGATTCCCCTGCGTGCCCTGGGTCCCGTGTTTCCCGATGAGTGGGAGGCAAGGGGTGACTACTACGACGATCAACTCCGCGAAGCCGGGGTCGACCCCGCTGGGAAGTCCAGCGAGGAGAAGATCGCCGTTCTCCAAAAGCACCGCCTTGAGGCATGGGAGACCCTGGTGGACGTCGTCTACAAGCGCCGCGGCTGGGACGAACGTGGCATCCCCACCGTGGAGACCCTCAACCGTCTCGGCATCGCCACCCCCGAACTCCTTGAGCTCGTAGGTTAGTAGGTTAGGGGTCAGGTCGTGCGTGGGGTCAGTGTCGTGCGCCGTGCGGCTTTGCTGCACGGCGCACGACCTGACCCCGGTTCACCGGCGCACGACCTGACCCCAGGCACCGGTTTAGCTTTGGGACATATGTCCCCTCACCAGGTGCTCGCGTCCTTGACAGTGTGAAACCTTTTCCCTAGGCTACCCGTGAACCGCACTTCTCAAGGGGGGATCCAGGATGAGGGGAAGGTTTCTTGCGATTGCCGCGCTTGCGGTGTTGTTGGTAACAGGATTGGGTGTTGTGCCGGTGATGGCCGACGGTGGCGGCGGTGTGTTCGTGGACGTGGACCCGTCCCACCCGGCGTTCGGGTCGATCCGAGCGCTCGTGGACCGGGGAATCGTCGTCATCGGTGCCAGCGGTGAGTTCCAGGGTAGCCAGCCGCTCCTCCGCTACGACGCGGCCCAGTGGCTCTATCGGACGCTTGAGCGCGCACAGGGCGCAGGCTCCGGCGATGTCGACGCCCTCGCTGGTCGGGTGTCCACCGTCGAGAACCGGGTGTCCACTGTGTCCAACAACGTGGGTCGGCTGGAGACGGATCTCAAGTCGTTGCGAGATACCGTAGGGGCCCTGCAGCGTGACGTGGGGAACCTCCGTGACGTGGCCTCGCCGGCGGAAAACCTGAGCCAACGCGTACAGACAAACTTCGTGCTCGGTGTCACGGCGGTGGTGCTGGGGGTAGCCGCGCTGGGGGTAGCCATCTTCTTTTCCTGAGGTGATGGGTATTACGCGCGTTGGTGACCTGTTGACAGGACAGACGCGGAGTGCTAGAATGGCGCGACTATCCCATAGGCGGAAAGCGCCGGTAGAAGCAGCGCAGAGGAGGTGGTGTGTGCGGTAGTAGGCTGCCGGATACCGAGGCGATTTCTTGCGGTACCGTAAGAAGAAACACCAGCAATACGAAACACGAACGATGACCTTAAAGGAGGTTAGCGCATGAAGCGGGCTCTCGCGATTTGTGCGGCTTTGTTCGCATTTGGAGTACTGGGAATGGGGTGGAGTATTTCCGGCCAGTGGTCTACGTCCCTGAACGTTCTGCCAACAGTGGGGCTTGACTCCACAACGTTGACGCTGACTGCTGACATTCAGGGTTATACGATCACGAGCACATCAACGTTCGGGGCTACGGGTTTCACGACACAGTCGTTCGCGCTAGTGGGCACTGTTGCGTTCGCTGACATCAAAGGCTACATGGCCTTCGATCCCGCGTACCCCGCGTACAAGAACATGTGGCTGTCGGTTGACCTGGACCTTCTGGGCGTAGGGATCGGTGCCCGTGTTGACCACATCGACATGGCTTACTTCGGGCAGCTTGGGATGTCTCCACGATGGCCGGTGGGTACGGGTGTATTCCCATGCCCCACGGAGCAGACGCCGTCCCAGTCAGCGTTCATGCTGTACACGCTGACGGTTGATGTGGACCCTTTTGGCAGTCGCGTACGCTTTGCAGACTGCTGTGCGGGCATTGAGTTCTACGACTTGTTGATCACGTTTGACGATCTCTACCTCTGCTGTGGCG
>PUMK01000109.1 GCA_003551325.1 Candidatus Acetothermia bacterium
AAGCCGCCTCCGGCTTCAGCCCGAGGACTGTGTACACCCGGCCTTTCTCCCTCAACGACTACTGGGCGCGGGTTGCGGAGATGGTGCCTGGGTTCGGAGGCGCATACCTTGAGGCGGACGGCCGGATCCACGTCTTCCTCGTCGATCCCTCGCCGACCAGGCAGGAGGAGCTGCTCCGGGCGCTCATCAGTGTATTCGGAGAGGCACTGCTGACCGACGTCTCAGGGGAGACACGACGGATCACGGACCAAGGCGCCGTGGTCTTCCACCGTACGACGTATCCGATGACCGACCTTCTGGCTATGAATGGACGCCTTCTTCACCTCCTGGAACGCGACGGCCTCCTCCTTCTGGACATGGAGGACCTCCTGCGGAGGAACGGGAGGATCCTTGCCCTCCTCGCGGAGCGCGGCTCCCTCCGGCGTTTCTTGGGCTGCAGCATCAGAGCGCTTGAAGAAACGGAGTTCCTTGATCTGGACGACGACATCCTCGAGCTCTTTGACTGCGTACCCTTCCTGCTAAGTGCAGACGCCACAGTCCTCCACCTCGTCGACTGCCCCGCACCCGGAAGCTATCCCGTTCAGGTCCTGAACTGTCCGCCGTTTGCCTACGTCTCGATACGGGACCTACGGGAGATCGACAGATCGTTCTTCGACATCCTTCGTGCGGACGGGGCCTTGCTTCAGCTTCTCGGGGACGAGGGCATCCTGTACATCGATCTCAACGAACGGACGAACCGCATCGTGATCATGACCGAGGATGAGCGGACAGCCCAGATGGTGCCGCTTCACCTGCAGACACACGGCGTTCCCCGCGGTGCGGTGACCGTGGAGGTGGCCCCCGAACCTGTGGGTCCGCCCGTCGACGACGACCCTCTGGTGGCACTCGTGCGGAGCTGGCACCAGAACATGCAGGCCAGGCGCTTCCAGGATTTACCCGGCGTGGACAACGTGATCTACATCGCCGACGACCTCATTGTCCCGTTCCGCATCGAAGTCGCCTCCCCGGGGCCGCTGCTCCTGATCGCACGGGAGCTTCGCGCCCTTGGGATCCCGCTGTCCGCCGTGTTCTTCCACGAGCGGGAGTGAGGGGATGACCGGCCCGTAGACACGTAGCGCAAGGCGCCGAGCTTCCCCGGACGCAGCAGTCCTACGCTGCGTAGCGTGCGAAGTCCACCGCTCGGCCGTCGATGGCGAACCTGTGGAACCCCTGCTGGGTCACCCCGGTCTTCTCGGAGAAGTAGGCACGCATTGCCGTGCGCTCCTCCTCGTCCAGCCAGTGGGGGGGGTCGGAGGTTCCCTTGGTCGACGCCACCGTCGCCAGATCACGTAGGACCTGGTTCTGCTCCTCAGACATCAGGTTGTACCGCGAGCGAAAAAACACGACGTCAGGGTCGGTGTGGACAAGTGGTCGTAACCAAAGGCGGTTCGCACTCGTGGAAACTGCGTTTCCTGTTCCGGGCTCGGTCGGATCTGCCGAGCCATCGGCCCAATAGGGAGCTACATCGGGACCCACCCGAAGGCCATCGCACAACCCCAGTGAAGCGATGATCGGCCCTCCCGAGACGAGCAGGAAGCCCCCACCCCAGGCTTCCCGAAGCATGCCGAGCGCCTGCCGATAGGCACACTCCGCTGCACCTCCAGTCCCACCCTGGCCGGGCATGGCACCCGCGTACACGAAGTCGATCTTCAGGTAGCCGTAACCCTGAGCGCGGAGACCCTCGAGCAGAGCGCACAACCACGCGCACACGTCCGTCCGGGTAATGTCAAGAGCGTAGTAAACCCCTCCCCAGTTGTCGCCCGCAACCACGGGATCCCCTTTGGCATCACGCAGGAGCCACTCCGGCCGCCTTCGTGTCAGCCGGGAATCGGCGCGGGCGATGAACGGCGCCAGCCAAATGCCTGGCGTGAAGCCTGCTTTGCGGATTGCCACACTCATCCGCTCAAGGCCTCGCGGGAAACGCTCATTCGCCGCCCAGTCGCCGATACCCTCCTGCCAGCCGTCGTCGATCTGGACCACGTCGAACGGTAGACCTCGCAGGCCCTCAAGCACCTGAAGCAGCTTCTCCTCGCTGATGTCCCGAAAGAAGCTGTACCAACTCGACCAAACCCGTGGAGCCTTGGAGAAGCGGGAGCGGCCAACCCGCAGGTGCTTTCCGAGGATGTCCACGTAGTCGGCGAACACCTCCTGGGCACTTCCGTACGCCACGAACCAAGGGCTGGGGTCTCCCTCGTACATCCCACCGACGAATCCGTCGCTCAGGGTCACCGTACCTCCCGGTCCTAGCGAACCGATGAGAAGGGCATCACCCTCAGGGTTTCCCACAGCGGCCATACCACACGACCGCAACCGGTCGTCCCCAACGAAAGAAGCGGGGTGATCCACCATCGGCCGCCGCGCCAAGGACGCTTCCGGAAGCCATCGCTCCCCCACCTGGAGCCACCCGGCGCGGCTCCAGGAATGCCAGCCGTTCACGAACACACGCTTCCCAGACAGTGCATGGACAAGCTTGAGCGGTCCTGGGGGGAGAACCGCGCCCCGCTCATGCTGTTGCGCTACCCCCTGGGCAAGGACCCCGAGTTCAACGTTGTTGAGCCTCAGGGTCGATGCCTTCATCGCTCCCTCCACACCGAGACCCCGTGAGGCGGAATCTGTCGCTCTCCCACGATGAACTGGGCCTCGGAAACCGTGGGAACCTCGTAAGCACGATCTCCGTAGTTGCACGCGACGATCTCGTTCCCCCGACGGCGTAGCCGGAGGCCTTCGGGCATCCGCCGGCACGGCAGTCCTGCCTCGGCAAGCCGCGCCTCAAGGTAGTCCACGAGGAACGCGTGACTTGGCCAAAAGGCCAGATACGTGAGGTTTCCGTGCGTGGCGATAGCGGACCCACCGTCTTGGAAGGTACCATCCGGGTTGATCGCGGTGTCCACCCACTCGCGCCACCGGCCAACCTCAAACGTCTTGCCCTGCCATCTAACCTGTTCACAGAGCCCCGGCCGCAGCGAGGCCACTCGTAGAACCTTGAGCGGCAGCCCCTCCTGCAAGGGACCCGGAGGTAGCGCGTCGGGGATCCGAAAGTCAGGTGTCTTGCTCCCCGTACGGGGTCCGAGAACCACCGGGCATCCTGCACGGCAGAACGCTTGCACATCCTCAGGGCGGAGGATCGGCATGGTGGGAACGACCACCAGGCGGTAGCCGTCGAACGGCACGGCACGTGACACCACATCCACATCGAGCCCCAGTGAGCGTAGCGATGTGTAGAAAGCGAACATCAAGTCGAGGTAGTCGAAATCGCGGCCGTGTGGCTGAATGGCGCACACCCAAGCCGCTTCATAGTCGAACACCACCGCAACCGGGGCCTGTCGTGGCCTGGCGAGTTCCACACGCGAAAGCTCATCCGCAAGCTGGCGGACCTCATGGGAACCCTGATCCTCGGTGGAATCCGGCCTCAGAAGCCCGGTGTGCATTTGCTCTTGGGCAAACGGTGCCTGGCGCCAACGGAAGTACGAGACCACCTCGGCACCGTGGGCCAGCGCCTCCCAGGTCCATAGCCTGACCATGCCCGGCACCGGTGATGGGTTGTGGGGGGCCCAGTTCACGGGACCCGGCTGCTGCTCCATCACCCAGAACCTCCCGTGCCCCATACCACGGTAGAGATCGTGGTTAAACGCAGCCACATCCGGGTGGCCACTGCGCGCATACTGCAGCTTCAGGTAATCCGGTAGCCGACCCACCTCCGTGAAACCCAGCGGATAGCTATCCCAACTCGGGTGGTCGAGATCCCTCGCCACGGCGAACTGGTCAAAGTCCACGAAGAAACCCATGAAGTTATGCGTCACATGACGCCCCGGTGAGTGAGCGCGGAGGATCTCTACCTGCATACGGTTGTACGCCGCCACCTGATCCGAGGCGAAACGGAAGTAATCGAGCATGTGTGCGGGATGCGGCTCGGTCACCGTCAGTGTCGGCAGGGAAACCTCGGAGAAGTCACCGTACTCCTGGCTCCAGAACACCGTTCCCCACGAGGCGTTCAGCGCATCGACCGTTCGGTACTTGGCGGCAAGCCAGCCTTGAAAGGCGGTCCGACAACGTGGGCAGTAGCATCGCACGGTATCGTGACAGCCGAACTCGTTGTCCGTCTGCCAGCCCACCACCGCCGGGTGACGGCCATAGCGTTCCGCGACGCGCGTGACGATCCTGCGCGTCTCATCGTGGTATTCGGGACTCGAGAAGCAGTAATGGCGTCGTGAACCGAATGACCTCGTCCTGCCATGCGCGTCAACGGGGAGGATTCCT
>PUMK01000249.1 GCA_003551325.1 Candidatus Acetothermia bacterium
GGCATCCGTGGTAGCCCTCGTCGGTTGGAAGGCGTTCCTCCCACCCCCTGAGCAGCGCCGGCAGGCGGCGCACAAAGCGCTGTGGGCCGGTCTCCACCCAGCTGACCGCGAGCGGGCCTTCACCGGGACCCCAGAAAGGCCGCAGCCGCAGGAACAGTCGACGCATCACCGTGATCAGAAGGAGGAGGATCTCCTGCTCAGAAGGCGGTGCATCGTCAACGCGCAGCGTGACCGCTGTGGGTATAGAGAACGGCGCATGCCGCCGGGCCACGCCCACAACCCCACGGGCGAGTGCGGTGCCGGCACCCCACTCACCCACGCTACGGCTGCGCTTGAGTTGCTCTTCCCAGAACTCAACGCCGCGGACGATCGCGCCAATTCCAAAGAAGAGCCCACAGAACACCGTTCCGTCGGCGGTCATCACGTTGAGCACGGGGCGTGTCTCGACCTGCCATGTGCCCGAAGGCCGGTTGCGCAACGCGAAGAACTGGGCAAGCGCGCGCCGCAGGGACCCGCAACCCGTAATGTCCCGGGCGCTCATGTTCGTCGTCCCTCCGGGCAGCACGGCAAGCGGCGGGAGCCTCTCCCATCCGCCCCGACGGTGCAGTTCGGTGAGCACAGTCTGTAAGGTGCCATCCCCGCCGTTCACAGCGAGCGCTTCAGGCTGCGTGGCGAGCAGCTCATCGAGTGCCTGGGGAAGCTCTGCGGGATCCCGGGTCACCCGGTGGGCGATGCCGTCCACACGATCGAGATAGGCCAAGGCCGACCGTCTGCCAGCGTTGCAGCGGCTCCTGGCATTGCTCAACACTGCCAGCCTGTTCTCCGTATGCGTCATCACCTAACGATACGCGTTTGGGCATTGCCCGGCCACGAAGCGAACGACGCTCCCAAGCGCTGTCCGTGCCCCCTATACTGGGGGACAGTGGGTCGCGCGTGCCCCAAAGAGAACGCGCTCCATGAGAACAGAAGGAACAGGAGGCGTAGTGCGGACAACAAGCGATGGACTCCGGCTTTCGGCAAGTGACCTTGCCAACCACGTGGGTTGCCGGCACCTCACGTTCCTCGACTTCCTTGTGGCCCGCGGCGATCTCCCTGCACCTGCGTATCGGGATGCCGCGCTCGAGGCGCTCAAGGAGCGGGGCCTGGAGCACGAACGTGCTTACGTGGAGCAACTTAGGGCGCAGGGACTGACCGTGGTGGAACTCGATGATCTTGGGCGGGCGGAGGCCGAGTTCGACGCAACCTGTGAGGCGATGCGTGAAGGTCCCGACATCATCGTCCAAGCAACGCTCCTCGGGAACGGGTGGATGGGGAGGGCCGACGTCCTACGTCGCGTACCTGTGTCCTCCCCCACGTTTGGCAACTACGCCTACGAAGTGATCGACACCAAGCTGGCCAAGGACACGCGTGGACGCACGATCCTTCAGCTGTGCCTGTACGCGCAACTCCTGAACGAGATCCAAGGATGTCTCCCCGAGACCATGTACGTGGTCCCGCCCGGCCAGGGCTTCAACGAAGAACCCTACCGCGTGACGGACTATATGGCCTACTTCCGCCTCGTCCGCCGGCGCCTGGTGGAGACCGTGGGACAGGGCACGTGGCAGGGCGGACCGACCTACCCCTTGCCCTGCGAGCAGTGCGGCATCTGCCGCTGGTGGCGCCACTGTGACGACCAGCGTCGAGCCGACGATCACCTGTCGCTCGTGGCGGGGATCAGCAGAGCGCACATCTTGGAGCTGGAAAGCCGATCCGTGGACACTCTGGAGAGACTTGCCGCGCTGACGCCTCCCCTTTCCCCGAAGCCTCGACGGGGTTCGGAGGAGAGCTACGAACGGGTCCACCACCAGGCCCGTGTACAGCTGGCCGGCCGGCGTCGCCGCGTCCCGGTCCACGAGCTCCTTCCTGTGGAGGAAGGTTTGGGCCTTTGCCGCCTCCCCCAGCCAACACCGAGCGACATGTTCTTCGATCTGGAGAGCGCTCGGTACGTTGGCGAGGGCGGACTGGAGTACCTGTTCGGATGGGTGACGCCGAACGAGTCTGAGGAGCCTGAATACGAAGCCCTGTGGGCGATGAGTGTCGCCGAAGAGCGGGCAGCGTTCGAGTGTTTCGTCGACGAGGCCATGGCCCGCTGGGCAGCCGACGAGGGTTTTCACATCTACCACTACACACCGTACGAACCGGCAGCGATTCGCCGGCTGATGGGACGGCACGCCACGCGGGAGGACGAAGTCGACCGTCTGTTGCGCGGAGAGCGTTTCGTGGACCTGTACACGGTGCTCCGCCAAGCCCTGCGGGCCAGCGTGGAATCGTATTCGCTGAAGGACCTCGAACCGTTCTTCGGCTACCGGAGGGAAACGGATCTACGCGAGGCCAGCCAGCATCTCAGAGCCCTGGAGACGGCACTGGAGTACGGGATGCCCCAGCGCATCGCTCCCGTTCATCGTGCCACGGTGCGCGCCTACAACAAGGACGATTGCCTGGCCACGCTGCAACTGCGCACGTGGCTGGAGAAGCTCCGGGACGGGCTCCTGTCCGAGGGCGTTGCGATCCCCAGACCGAACCTGAGCACGGGAGACCCCAGCGAGAAGCTCGACGAAGCGTTGACGCGCACACGTGCGCTTGCCGAGCGGTTGCTGGCGGATCTTCCGGCAGCGTGGGAGACGCACACGAACGAACAGCACGCGCAGTGGATCTTGGCGCACCTTCTCGAGTGGCATCGGCGGGAGGATAAGGCTGCGTGGTGGGAGTACTTCCGCTTGGTCGATCTGGTCGACGAGGAGCTGCTCGAGGAGCCCGTGGCCCTGGGGGGCCTCGTTCACGAAGGGCGCGTGGAGGTACGCAAACGCGGAACCGTGGTCGATCGGTATCGCTTCCCCAGCCAGGACGCGCGCCTGCGTCCGGGTGACCGGGTCCTCAGTCCTGAATCGGGCACCGCGGGCTTTGCCACCATCGAGCAGCTCGACCCCGCCGCACGCCGCGTGGAGCTCAAGAAGTCCGCGAAGTGGGCTGACGTGCATCCCCGAGCGGTGTTCGTCCACGAGATCGTGCACACAAAGGAGCTCCGCGAGGCGCTGCTGCGTACGGGCGCATGGGTGGCCGAGCATGGTATCGACGCTCCCGGAGCGTACAGGGCGGCGCGCGACCTTCTCCTCCGGCGACATCCACGCCTTGGGTCCGCACCCGTGGAGGAGGTTGCGCGCACGGCAGCGGACACCCTACAGGCGGCCCGCCAGCTCGTTCTCGACCTCGATGAGGGCGTCCTTCCCATTCAGGGTCCCCCGGGAAGCGGCAAGACCTATACCGGCGCGCGGATGATCTGCGCGGCAGTGGCGGAGGGGCACAAGGTGGGGATCACCGCCGTAAGCCACAAGGTGATCCGCAACCTCCTGGACGCAGTCGTGGAGGCGGCAGCGGAGGAGGGTGCAGACGTTCGCTGTGTGCAGAAGGTCCGCGAGCCGACCGACGATGGTTCCGCGGCGATCACCGAAACCGACGACAACGGTCGTGTGCTCACCATGCTGCGAGACGGCGAAGCCCAGGTTGCGGGGGGGACGGCCTGGCTCTGGTCCCGTGAGGAAGCCGCGGAAGCGGTCGACCTCTTGTTCGTTGACGAGGCGGGCCAGATCTCGCTGGCCAACGTGGTGGCCGTGGCCCAAGCGGCGCGCTCGGTTGTGCTCCTTGGGGATCCCCAGCAGCTCGAGCAACCCCAACGCGGGACGCACCCCGAGGGTACGGACCGAAGCGCGCTCGAGCACCTGCTGGACGGCCTGAGAACGCTGCCCACCGAACGCGGGTTGTTCCTCGGTACCACGTGGCGGCTTCATCCCGAGATCTGCGCATTCACGTCGGAACTCTTCTACGAGGGACGCCTCCATGCCAGAAATGGCCTTGCGATGCAGAACGTGTTCGGTAAAGCCCCTTGCACCGGGACCGGCCTCTGGTACATGCCCGTAGAACACAGCGGAAACCGGAGCGAATCCCCGGAGGAGGCCGAGGCCGTAAGCCATCTCGTGCGGGCGCTCACCAGGGGCGATGTACAGTGGACGGATCGACGGGGAACGACACAGCCTTTGACGCTGGAGGATGTGTTGATCGTGGCGCCGTACAACGCCCAGGTTGCCCTCCTGCTCGAGCAGCTTCCTCGAGGGGCCCGTGTGGGCACCGTCGACAAGTTCCAGGGGCAGGAGGCTCCGATCGTTGTCTACAGCACGGCCAGTTCGTCTCCCGAGGACGCACCGCGCGGCATGGAGTTCTTGTACAACCTGAGCCGGCTCAA
>PUMK01000186.1 GCA_003551325.1 Candidatus Acetothermia bacterium
TCGGGTAGCACGGGACCCAGTTCCTGGTATCCGCAACTTGGTGGTTGGCCGCAAGCCGGAACCAACCTCCGCGGATGCAACCGAGCGCATTTGACCCTCGACGCTGGTTTGCGCAGACAAAACGCGCGACCAGGTACACGGTTCGATGGAGGAATGAGAAGAGCGCTGCTGAAGGATGGGCGGTGATGCCGCCACATTCGGCGTGCCTTGGTGTGCCGTGATGACACCGGCGCACCAGACCATGCACAGGTGCGGCTTATGCCGCGCGGGCAACACACGTGTAAGGAGGACGATGAGCATCTTGACAAGGGCACCAACCAACATAAACGCGCAGGATCGGGAGCTTCAACAAGCGATCGCGGCGGAGACCCGGCGCCAGCATGAGGGGCTTGAGCTGATCCCCTCGGAGAACTACGTATCCAAGGCGGTGCTGGAGACGCTCGCGTCGACGTTGACGAATAAGTATGCGGAGGGTTATCCAGGAAGGCGCTACTACGGTGGGCAGGAGCACACCGACACGGTGGAGCGCATCGCCATCGATCGCGCGAAGCGCCTGTTCAACGCCAAGTTCGCCAACGTGCAACCGCTCTCGGGAGCCCCGGCGAACCTCGCCGTGTACGCAGCGCTTCTGAAGCCCGGTGACACCGTACTGGGCATGGATCTCTCCCACGGCGGCCACCTTACGCACGGTCACCCGGTGACGTTCCCCGCGAAGGTCTTCCGCTTCGTGCGTTACGCGATGGGTGATCCCGAAACCGGCGCCTTGGACTACGAGGCGATGCGCCAGACCGCCCTGCAAGAGAGACCGAAACTGCTGCTTGCCGGATTCTCTGCGTACAGCCGTAACCTCGACTACCAGGCGTTCGTAGACATCGGGCGCGAGGTAGGGGCTTATGTCATGGCTGACATTGCCCACATCGCAGGACTGATCGCTGGGCATGCGCTTGAGAACCCGTTTGACTACGGCTTTGATATCCTCACCACCACCACGCACAAGACGCTGCGGGGTCCCCGGGGAGGGATGGTCCTCGTGCGGGAGGATGCTGCCCTTGCCAAGAAGATCGACAAGGCGGTCTTCCCAGGGCTTCAGGGAGGACCCCACATGAACACGATCGCCGCCAAGGCGGTGGCGTTCGGCGAGGCGCTGCATCCATCCTTCACCCGCTACGCCCATCAAGTGTGCGCCAATGCCAAGACCATGGCCGACGTACTCAGCGCGCGCGGTCTGCGGCTCATCGGGGGAGGCACCGAGAACCACCTTGTGCTCGCCGACGTGTACGGGTCACTTGGGATCTCCGGATCAAAGGCCCAGGACTTGCTCGACAGCGTCGGGATCACGGTCAACAAGAACGTGATTGCAGACGACACACGCTCGGCCATGGATCCCTCGGGTATCCGGCTCGGAACACCGGCCCTTACCACGCGGGGATTCTTCCAGGCCGACTGTGCGCGTGTGGCGCATCTCCTCGTCGATGCCCTCGAGCACAGCACTGACGAAGACCGCCTCCGCGCAATCCGAGCCGAAGTGCGTGCCCTGGCGGAAGCGCACCCAATTCCAGCATCGTTCATCCCCGAACGCCGACCCGCAGGCCGTTCGCAGAGGACCACCGTACCCGCGCGACGCTAGAGCCTGCACGCGCATCGTACGCATCGCTAACCCGGTCGCCGAGGAGGGATGCCGGACAAGAAAGTCGTCCCTTCTCGGCGACGCCTGCGCCTCAGGCATCACCAGGCAACCCGCTGGCGGCTTGAGCGTCGGCCACCAGCAGAGCCTGCGCTTGGGCAACGCGCCCCGCGGGGATGTGCGGATCAGCATTGACCAACCGTACGACCGGAGCGCGCTTGCTCGTACCCTCCACAATCCACAGCAGATTCCGAGCCCGATTCAATATGGGGTACGTCAGGGTCATACGGCGATATCCGCCGTACGGACGGGTGACAGCAACGTCCTGGTCCCACATCTCCAGCACAGGATCACCAGGCACCAACGATGCCGTATGCCCGTCTTCGCCGAGGCCAAGGTGCACGAGGTCGAGGACGGGAGGCGCACCACAGCACCGGACAAGCTCGTCCGCGTACCGCTCAGCACCCAGCGCAAGGTCATCCGTGTCCACAGGCATAGGGTGAACGTTCTCCACCGGTAAGGGCGCTCCACTCAGCAAGTGCTTGTGGATGCGTTCCATGTTGCGATGTGCGCTACCCTCCGGCGCCACGCGTTCGTCCACCTGAAAGAGATGCACCAAGCGCCACGGAACGGACTCCTGGCTCAGCGCCGAGAAGAACCTTCCCACGCTTCTACCGCCGCTGAACGCCACCGCGGCGCGACCATGCTCCCGAACACCGCGCACGATCGCCTCCGCAGCGCGCTGTGCTGCGTGAACGGCCAGTGCCTCCCCGTCAGGCACAACCTCAATCCTCAATGCCCTTCCCCATCGCTCACCGCCCCCGGAGCGAACGACCCTACTCGGACGGCTCGTACACCCGGTCCTCCGGCTCATGCCAAGCCCCATCGCTGTCCAAAAGCGTATCGGCCTCCACCGGACCCCACGATCCCGGCTCGTAAAGGCAGAGCGGTAGACCCTCTTGCACCAGCGAATCGACGATCCTCCACGCTTCTTCAACGGTGCCACCGCTGGCGAACAGACGCCCGTCGCCGTTCAGCGCATCGGCGAGGAGCCGTCGATAGGGCTCCTCGCCCAACGCATCCGGACAGGTGCCGTAGCAGTACGTGAAATCGACCGGGCTGCTGACAAGCTCCGTGCCCGGAGCCTTGATATCCATCCGCAACGAGATGGCCTCGCTCGGCTTGATCCGAAATCGAACGTGATTGGCATGCGGCAGCAATGGATTGGACCTCGCGAACAGGACGTGCGGCGGATGCTTGAAGGTCACCAAGACCTCCGTAACCGTGCGCGCCAGACGTTTCCCGGCACGCAGGTAGAACGGAACGCCCGCCCAGCGCCAGGAATCAATCCATGCCCGAAGCGCCACATACGTCTCCACGTCCGACTGCGCATCAACACCGGGTTCCTCCCGATAACCTCGGTACTGCCCCCGGACCGCATCGTGCGGCTCGATGGTCCGCATCGCGCGCAGTATCTTTTCGTTCTCGTCGCGAAGCGCGCGGGCATCCCGGGTCACAGGGGGTTCCATCGCCACCAGCGCGACAACCTGAAGAAGATGATTCTGCACGACGTCCCGGAGCGCACCCACCTCTTCGTAGAACGCGCCCCGTCCCTCAACGCCAAAATCCTCGGCCATGGTGATCTGAACACTGCTGATGTGATGGCGATTCCATACCGGTTCAAGGATGGAGTTGGCCAGCCGGAACACCAGCATGTTGAGCACCTGCTCCTTTGCCAAGAAGTGGTCGATGCGGAACACTTGCTCCTCGGAGAACGCGCGCAGCACACAACCGTTGAGCCTTCTTGCAGAGTCAAGATCACGGCCGAAAGGCTTCTCGAGCACCACCCGCGCACGCTCGGCAAGCCCTACACGAGCGAGTTCCTGCACAACGCGGTCCACCATAGCCGGCCGCACAGCCAAGTACACGAGCGGAAGCGATGCACCGTCCAGCGCCGCCCTCAACCGATCAAACGTCGCGTCATCACGGTAGTCCCCTTGTATGTAGTGGAGGGAGGCCAGCAGCCGTTCGAGCGCCCCGTGTTCGACCGCAGCTTCCTCGTCCGGCGCAACGGAAGACCTCACCAGCTCACGAAGGTCTTCATCCGACCGTTCCGACGAGGCCACCACAAGCACCCGGGCCGGCAACGCATCCCCCTCCGCAAGACCGAGCAACGCCGGGTACAGCTTGCGACGGGC
Organism: Candidatus Acetothermia bacterium; assembly: GCA_003551325.1. GTDB lineage: Bacteria > Bipolaricaulota > Bipolaricaulia > Bipolaricaulales > Bipolaricaulaceae > B1SED10-245. The sequence continues at coordinate 3,823 of PUMK01000186.1, forward strand.
CAGATCACCCGTTCCTCCGAACAGAACCACCGCATCCGCCTTGGAGGCGACCCCGTGACCACTGCCGTGCCCACTCGCGCCGTTCGCCATGCCATCACTCCCCGCACGCGGAGAAGCGCATCCGCCGCTCCATCATACCGTACACTTGAACGGCACCCGAGCCTCCCACACCCCCGCCGCTGGCGCAACCTGGGATGAGCACCGCGGTGGCTCTGAGAGACGTCCCAACAGCACATGGCAGGGCGCAGCCATGACCATCACTGTGGCCGCTGTAAGGAGCCCCCAGTCGACGTGGTAGACACCCCGCAACAGGGGCAGCTGACGTACGGCCACAGCCTTGTCCGCATCAAAGACGAAGATCAGGGGGAAGAAGAAATCGCTCCAGACCCACA
>PUMK01000092.1 GCA_003551325.1 Candidatus Acetothermia bacterium
GAACTGCGAACCTAAACCGGGGTCAGGTCATGCACGGGTGCAAGGGGGTCAGGTCATGCACGATCGCATCTACGATGCGATCGTGCATGACCTGACCCCCTTGCACCCGTGCATGACCTGACCCCGGTTTAGGTTCGCAGTTCGAGTTGGCCGCTCTGCACGTCGAGGTGGACGCGGTCGCCTTCCTTGATCTCCCCGCGGACGAGCATGGTGGCCAGGGGGTTCTCCACTTGATGACGGATCGTGCGCTCGAGGGGACGGGCGCCGTAGTGGACGTCGTAGCCTTCCTTGGCCAGAAGGTCAAGGGCCTGCGGGGTGTGTTCGAGGGTGATGTCCTGTTCGGCAAGACGCTTGCGGAGGATGTCCAGTTTGATGCTGGCGATCTCCTTGACCATGTGCGGGTCGAGCCTTCGGAAGACGACGATCTCGTCCAGGCGTCCCAGGAGCTCGGGGCGGAACGTCTGGCGCAGTGATTCCCGTACCAGGCGTTCTGCCTCCTCAAACGTGGCTGCTGTCTGGAAGTGTTCGGAGCCCACGTTGGAGGTCATGACGATGAGCGTGTCCCGGAAATTCACCGTGTGGCCCTGGCCATCGGTGAGTCGCCCCTCATCGAGGAGTTGAAGAAGGATGTTCATCACCTGTGGGTGGGCTTTCTCCACCTCATCGAGGAGGATGACCTGGTAGGGGCGCCTGCGCACGGGCTCGGTGAGCTGGCCTCCTTCTTCGTAGCCGACGTAGCCGGGAGGGGCTCCAATGAGGCGCGCCACAGCGTGCTGTTCCATGTACTCGGACATGTCGATGCGCAGGAGGGCGCGATCGTCGCCGAACAAGACCTGGGCCAGGGCTTTGGCGAGTTCGGTCTTCCCCACTCCGGTGGGTCCGAGGAAGAGGAACGTGCCCGATGGGCGCCTGGGGTCGCAGAGCCCCGTGCGGGCACGACGTACAGCTTCCGCCACGGCCTTCACGCCGTCCTCTTGGTCCACCACACGTTCGTGGAGGAGGTCCTCCAGGTGGGCGAGCCGCTCCCGCTCTCCCTGCAGCAGACGCTGCATTGGAATTCCGGTCCACACAGCGACCACTTCGGCTACGTGTTCAGCGGTCACGACGCGAGCTGCCTCGTCCGCGGCTGCCTTGAGACGAAGCTTGGAGGCTGCCTCGTCGAGGAGGTCGAGGGCCTTATCGGGGAGCTTTCGTTCGGTGATGTAGCGGTCGGCGAGCCGTGCCGCTGTGGGCAGTGCTGCGTCGTCGACCTTCACGCGATGGTGTTCCTCGAGCTTGCCCTTGATCCCGGCGAGGATCTGCACAGTCTCCTCGGGGGTGGGCTCGCGCACGAAGACCTGGGCCATGCGTCGTTCCAGGGCAGCGTCCTTCTCCACGTGCTTGCGGTACTCGTCGAGTGTGGTGGCACCGATGAGCCGTAGCCGACCGCGAGCAAGGGGTTCCTTCAGCATGTTGGCTGCGTCGACGGCGCCTTCGGCGGCTCCCGCACCGACAACGCTGTGGAACTCGTCGATGAACAGGATGGTGTTCCCGGATGATCCCTCGACCTCTCGGAGGACGGCCTTCATGCGCTCCTCGAACTCGCCGCGGAACTTCGACCCAGCGACCATCCCGCCCACGTCGAGGGCGACAACCTGCTTTCCTTTCAAACTCTCGGGGACTTCACCGGAGGCAATACGCTGCGCGAGACCTTCGGCGATGGCCGTCTTGCCCACGCCGGGTTCACCGACGAGCACGGGATTGTTCTTCCGTCGCCTGAGGAGGATCTGGATGACGCGCTCGATCTCCTCTTCCCGGCCGACCACAGGGTCGAGTTCGCCGCGCTTGGCAAGCTGGGTGAGGTCGATGCCGTACTTCTCGAGCACGCGGTAGCGTTCCTCGGACTCAGGGGAGTCAACGCGCTGTGCTCCGCGCACTTGGTGCAGCGCGGTGTACACGGCGTCGGGTGTGATGCTGTGCTTGACGAACAGGCGGGCGAGCCCGGGGTCGTCGTCACGGGCGACGGCGATCAGCAGGTGGTCAACGCCTATGTAGTCATCGCGCAGTCGTTTGGCCTCCGCCTCGGCGGCCTGGAATACCTCCTCGAGGCGCGGTGTGATGTACACGGTTTGCCCGCTCCCGGCGCTCACGCACGGCCGGAGGGCCAGCAGGTGCTCAAGGTCGCGCATGAGCCCGGGAATCGTTACGCCCATTGCCTTGAGCACGTCCTGTGCCACGCCTTCGTGGGTGGCCAAGGCGTGAAGCAGGTGCTCCACGTCCAGCTGGTTGTGCCGCCGCTCGCGGAGCGTCTCCTGCGCGGCCGCCAACACCTCCTGTGCACCTTGCGTCAACCTATCGGAACGGATCATCGTCGTACCCTCCTATTAGCACTCTCATATCTTGATTGCTAATTCTAGCAAGCGCCGCCCCTTTGTGCAACGGTGGTAAGGCCGTACCGATGCGGCTACACTGTGCCCTATGAACCTCCAGACAGAGCGCAAAGTGGAGGTCCAGGAGCTTCTGCGCCAGCACCCGGCCGACGTGGCGGAGATCCTGTCGGCGCTCCATGACGACGAGGCGGTGGAGCTTCTGCAGCGGCTGTACGAGCGTCGGCGCCGTGCGGCTGCGGCACCGCTGGGGGAGATGGAGCCCGAGGATGCTGCGCACCTCCTCTCCGAACTCTCGCGCGATACGGCGGTGCAGATCTTGTCGCGGATGGACCCCGATGACGCGGCCGATCTCCTCGCCGAGCTGCCACCGGAAACTGTGCAGGACATCCTCCGTCGTCTGGAGCGGGAAGATGCTCAGGAGCTTTCCGGGCTTCTTTCCTACGCGCCGGACAGCGCGGGTGGCCTCATGTCCCCCGAGGTGGTGGCGCTGTCGGCACGCCTTTCCTGTCAGGAGGCCATCGACACGCTTCGGCGGGTGGCCGAGGAAATGGAGACGGTGTACTACGCGTACGTGGTGGATGCGGAGGGGAAACTGTTGGGGGTCCTCGCCCTGCGCGACCTTGTGTTCGCTCCTCCTGAGGCGCCGGTGGTGTCGGTGATGCGCTCGGATACGGTGACCCTGCCGGCGGACATGGACGTGGAGGAGGTCGCCCAGACCTTCGACAAGTACAACTACCTGGCGCTTCCCGTTGTGTCGCAGGACGAACGCCTCTTGGGCGTGGTAACCGTGGACGACGTGATCGACGTGATCCGTGAGGAGACCACCGAGGACTTCTTGCGGATGGGCGGTATCCCTGCTGGTGAGGAGGATCCTCTGACGCCTGTGGGGGAGTCGGTCCGCAAGCGCCTGCCGTGGATGATGGCCAACATCCTGTTCTGCCTGGTCGCGGTTGTGGGGATCGCGGTGTTCGAGGGAACGATCGAACAGGTGGCGTTCCTGGCGGTGTTGATGCCGATCATCGCCGACATGGCGGGGAACGTGGGCTCACAGTCGATGAGCGTGACGATCCGCGGGATGGCCACGGGTCAGTTCACGTGGAGCGATCGCTGGAAGGCCCTACGCAAGGAATTTGTGGTGGGGATCCTCAACGGTGCTGTCCTCGGTGTGCAGCTGGGGGCCATCACGTACCTCTGGCGAGGCAACGTCTACCTGGGGATTCTCGCGTTGTTCACGATGTGGATGACCACCGTGATTTCGTATGTGCTTGGAAGCTCGATCCCCACGTTCCTCCGGCGCCTGAAGCTCGATCCAGCGATGATGAGCGGCGCGGTGGTCACGACCGTGGCGGATCTCCTGGCGTTCTTCTTCTTCCTGGGGCTGGCCACGGCGTTCATCGATCGACTATGACCGCGGCGCTTCTGAGCGGCGCGTTGGTGGTGATCGTCCTTTCCGCGGCGGCCGCACCGCTTTCGCTCCCGCTGCGGGGAGCAGGCGGTGCGCTGCTTCTTGGGCTGTGGGCGTACGCGGCTTGGTCCGGACGGGCGGGTGATCCGCGTTCTCCTCTGCGACTCCTCCCTGGCGTGGCGCTTGTGTTCTTCGGGTTGGCGCTTGTGGGGGCCGATGCTGCGCTCATTGCCTGGGCGGCGGTTCCGCCGTTGATCGTGGCACTGGATCACGTGCGGTTCAGAGATTGGCGGTCGCTGGCCACAGGGCTTTACGTTATACTGTGGCTTGATCTGTTTGCCTTGGTACACCAGCTTGTGGCTGTGGGGCGCCAGCTTTCGGGGGTTGCCTTGCTGTCGTGGAGCCTGGGGTTGGGCGTGGTGGCCA
>PUMK01000061.1 GCA_003551325.1 Candidatus Acetothermia bacterium
CCGATCTTATCCTGATCCCAGTACACCACGATCTCCTTCTTTCGAAGCACGAGATCGTAGCCCTCATCACGAGCCGTCCGCTGGGAGATTTCAACGATCTTCGACGCCGCTACCTGCGTCAGCACCTGGTCGAGCTGTTCGGTGGCTCCCTGAAGGCCCTGCAACTGCGCCATGAACCCCTCGGGGTCAAGCACACCCGCTCGGCTCTGTTCGAGCATCCTCTCAAGCTCTGCCCTAAGCGGGTTTGCTTGATCCTTAAGGCGCTGCAGATCAGCGCGGATGTTGGCGAAACCACCCGAGGCCAGCATCTTGTCGAGCATGCCCAGATTCACGCTGAGCTGTGCGAGCATTGCTTCCGTCTGGAGTTTCAGGAACTGCTGCTGGTACGCTTCCTGGTCGAGTTCTCCAGCAGCGTACTTCTCCCGCAACGCGAGGATCTCGCGCTGTTTGTTCTCCATCGACTGACGCTCCGTCGCCACTTGAGGGATGAAGACCTTCAGGAACAAGCCTTCGGCATCCACGAAAGCGATGTTGAGCGGTGGCGGGACGTCCAGACCTTCCATCCTCTGCTCGGCCGTACCAATACGCGTTTCCAGCGCACTCACTTTGTTGGCCAGTGCCGGATCCGCTCCATTGTCACCCAGCAACACGCCGCCCACGACGCCGCCCAAGAACCCCAGGGCCACCGACCCCAGGAGCAACAGCACTACCGTATTCGTCTTCATCGCGTCTCCTCCTTACGTCGCTTGCCCATCAGAACATCGGGCTCATCGCAAACTCGAACACCGGAACCCACGATGGATCCCTGTCATCCGGCCAAGCCATGATAAGCCGGACGAACATCCCGGCGATATGTGCCGAGAGCTCAGCGCCCATGGACGACACCGCCATCGGCTTTGTCAACGCTGTTCCCACGTCCCAAAAAGCTGCAACCGCGAACCCTTGGGCAAGCTCAAAGCGTAGTTCCGTGTTCACCAACGCCATCCCGCTCACCGTGGTGCCCTGGGCACCGCGCACCGAATCCACCCCGCCCAGGGCGAACTGGAAGCCAGAGGGCAGATCCCATCCTCCACGAACAAGTACCCGTTGGGCCAACGCTGCCCGCCCCTCCCAGACCCACGTGTCCACGTCCACAGGCCAGTACCGTGCGAGATCGGCACGCATCGACAGGTACTCCGCACCCGGAGCGAACGTTCCGGCCTTCTCCACCGACAGCGTCATGTGGTGGCCACGACGGGGGAACATCGGGCTGTCACGATCGCTGTAGGTCACACCTACGCGGATCGCAGTCCGCGGCTGAAGAGAGTCCATATCCTGCACCGTCCACGAACGCTCGGTGAGCACGGTGGTGCGCAGGCTCCAGTATGGGGCCAGCGGGTAGGACAACGTACCCTCGCCTCCAAACGTCAGCCGTCCTGCCGACTCCCTGCGGTACAGGTCCCCCTTCACCATGTTGAACACGGGGAATGCGTAGCCCGTATAGCCCAGGCTCCACGTCGTGGAACCGGTCTCTGAAAGACCCCGTGCCAACGACAGCGACACGTCTTGGGCAGTCCCCAGGATGTTCTTCTGCGCGTACTCCACATTGCCGACAATGCCCTTCTCCTGAGGCGAGTAGGACATGGCTCCCCGGATGTGTCCCAAACGATCCAGTTCCTTCACCCGCACCTTCAGGTTCACCAGATTGTCCTCGTCGTCCCACTTGGGCTCGAGCTGCACATCGGAGAAATATCCGAGCGCCATCAATCCCTGCTGCGCTTGGGCCAATCGCGCTTCGGTCAGAAACTCCCCCTCCTGAAGGCCCAGCACCCGCAGGACAACCTGATCCGCCGTACGCGTGTTCCCCTCCACAGAGGTGTCACCAAGCCGTCCCTCGTGCACCTGAACCTGTAGGAGATCGCCGACGACCTCCCCCACCATGGTCACCATGAAGTAACCTTCACGTCTGTAATAGTCGTACACAGGGGCCAAAGCCTGAAGCACCTCGAAGTTGCCCACCTGCCCATCAGGGAGGTCCCCGAGACGCCCGGTCACCCTTTCGTGCGGCAAGGCCTCCACGCCCAGAAGTTCGATACCCGCAAGAACGGTGGGCTCACCAAGGATCGAGCGCTCCTCCAGCTTCCAGTGAAGCCACACACCAGCATCCCCCTGCTCAGGGAGCACATCCACCTTGTCGAAGTACCCCAGGCGCATCAGCGCAACCAACGAGGCCTGGATCTGTGATCGTCGCCCAACCTCACCAACCGGGACCTCGATGTGGCGCAGGGCTTCCTCCTCTGGCACGGTCACCAGCCCACTCACACGGTTCCCCAGCACAGGCAACTCCTGAATCTCGATGATCAACTCCTCACCGGGGATGACCTGCCCGATCTGTACCGTCACCACATCACGCTCTTGATAGGTCTCAAGGATCTTTTCCAGCGCCTTGCGCAACTGGACCGCGTTGAGCACATTCCCGGGACGAACATCGTGGTCACGCAGGATCGATCGAATACGGCTCTCTGGAACACGCGGCGGTTCAGTAAGCCAGCTGCGAAGCACTGCCCACAAGGTGCCTGTGGCGACCTCGGGAACCCCAACCAGTGTGATCCGCTCGATGACCGGATACTCCACGACCGTTATCCTGGCCACGATGTGGTTATCCTGCACCGACATGTCGGGCACGACACGGGCAAAATAACCCATCTGCTCTACACTCTGAGCCGCCCGGCGGAGCCGCGATGCGTCAACGGGGTCGCCTTCCGTCAGCCCGGTTGCCGCGATGATCTCACGCTGAGAGATCCGGTCGTTGCCCACCACATCCACACGCAGCAAGGGAAGGCTCTCTTGAGCCCACCCCAGCGCGGTCCAGCATACGACAACCGCTAGGATAACAAGGAAGCCCCTCACGACATCCCCTCCTCATGCGTCCACATCGGGGTACACAGTGTCCAATGCTTGCAGGATGATAAGCCCCTATACCCGCAGCCTGCAACGAAGTCCTTCCCCTCGCCACCGTGCGCACGCTTCAGCCCAGCGTGTGCGCTGCGGGTGCATACCCTATGGAGGGGATGTGGAGGGATCACGGAGAGGGGATAAACCCCTCGGCGTCGCTCCAGTTCTTCACCCTGAACACCGCGTACCCCTTGTTGCCATGGATGATGTTGTCCTCCAAAGCCACATCCGCCCGATCGGACAACATCATCCCATGAAGGTTCCCCACGATCGTGGTCCGGCGAACAATGCCCCGGGAATCGTGCACAAAGGCAGCGCCAAGGGCGTTGTTCCCGGAGATCACAGCATCGACAACCGTTGCATCTGAGAAATCGGTGGCAAACAGCGTTGGGAAGCCCGTGTTGTGCGCCAGCGTACACCCGGTAATCGTCACCCGCGACGTGTCCGTTAGCCATATTCCGTGCCTATTGCTCAGGAGTTGACTGTCAGCGAGCACGGCAACAGCCGTATCATGAAGGCGTACCACGTACGCAGCACCGCATAGACGATGTGCTGACAGCGCTATGCCTCCTGGAGTTGCCGTTTGATCTCCTCCACAGTAGGCACACGCCCACTGGCGATGATGCGTTCGTCAACCGCCACCGCTGGCGTCATCATCACACCACGCGCCACGATATCGGCGACCTGGTCAACCTTCACGATCTGGGCTTCGATGCCCAGTTCCCTGACGGCTGCTTCCACATTGCGCTGTGCAGTCTCACACTTCGGGCATCCTGTACCCATGATCTCGATCTTCACCGTATACCTCCTTTGGTCCCGTGCCCACTACCCGGCCAAGGGTATCCGTCGGTCCTTGCTCAGCCTCCCATGACCAACCCGTACAGTCTCCCACTCAACGTAGCGGCGATACACACAAGAACGATGTACACCATCGTCTTTTTCGTCCCCAGGACGCTCCGGATGACGAGCATGTTGGGAAGCGACAACGCGGGACCCGCAAGGAGCAACGCCAACGCCGGCCCGTCCGCCATACCGGCCCCCAGCAGTCCCTGCAAGATGGGGACTTCGGTGAGCGTGGCGAAGTACATGAACGCCCCAGCAACCGAAGCAACCGCGCAAGACACCCACGAGTTGTCACCCACAGCGCCCTCGATCCAACCCGTGGGCACGAGCGCCTCACTCCCCGGCCGGCCCAGCAAGAATCCCGCCACAAGCACACCGCCGAAGAGATACGG
>PUMK01000059.1 GCA_003551325.1 Candidatus Acetothermia bacterium
CCGTCGGCATCGATACACCACCCTTCGATGATGTACGGATCTCCTGGGATGCCTCGTCCAGCGACGACGCCGTTATCCTCCGTGAACTCGGCATCGGAGCGGATATGTACGGGCGCCCGAGACACAAGTTCGGCGCCTGCCATAACCCCCAATAGTGCCCACACCAGCACGACTGCGAGCGTTAACCTCCACATCGTTCATCACCCGACCACCAGCGTACTCACGGCGGTCAGCCCGGCCCAGGCCTTTTGTCCCCTGCGGGAGTAATCTCCATGACAGTCTCCTGACCCGTATGTCGCCCCCGCACGTCCCGTCCCCAGAAGGCGAAACCCACAGTTGCCAGGAAGGCCAACGAGGAGATCGCCCCCCACATCGGGACCGGGGAGGCGGGGAACACATCGAGCAAGATGCCACCTATGAACGGTCCCGCAGACCAGCCAACTGCCTCGGCTAACCCAAACGCGCCCATGTAGCGTCCGCGATTTGTCGGGGCTGCCATGTCGGCTGTGATGCCAAGCGCTGTCGGCTGGAACAGCATCTCGCCGAGGGTGGCGATACCCATGGCTGTCAGCAGGGCTGGGTACGCGTGGAACCACCCCATGAGAAGATAGCCTACCCCGTACAACGAACTCCCCAGCATAAGGGCTCGTCGCCGGGGCATTCGTGCGGCTGTGAGTGCCAGCGGGTACTGGAACACCGCCACCAGCAGCCCGTTAAGGGTGAGCAACCCTCCGAAACGGGCCTCGGAGAACCCGAGGCGGTCGACGGTGAACACCGACAGGGTGGAGATGAGTTGGCCGCTCACCAGGAGAACGAGGATGGAGAGGCCCACAAACACCGTGAACCTTCGGTCGCTGAGTGTGCACAGCATGTTCGTCAACCCCTGTCGCTGCTCTGTAGAGGGTGGCGACTCGCGGGCCAACGTCCGTACAAGCACCCAGGAGAGCAACGCCGCGCCCGAGGAGAACACAAACAGTGAGGCGTAGGGCAAGAACGCCGCGAGGTACCCTCCCACCGCAGGACCGGCTGCCCAGCCGATATTCGAACCGGCTCGAAGCAGACCGTAGGCTTGGGTGCGTTGCGGCGGTGCCGTCAGGTCAGCGATCATCGAGGCGATTCCGGGCATGGCGAAGGCCCCCGCCAAGCGCACCGAGGCGTAGACGAGGGCGATGGACCACACAGGTGCGTCCTGCCAGATCAACGCCCCCAGGATGCCAAAGAGCGCTGTACGGCACCCGATCGCCCACAGAAGCACGGGTCTCCGTCCGCGCCTGTCCGCCAGTTCTCCGCCGACGAGGCGCCCGAGCGGGGAGACGACAGCGCTCAGCATCAGGATCCCCCCGACAAGGCTCATCGGTAGCGACCGCTGTTGGTGAAGGTAGAGCGACAGAAAGGGTAGGGACATCGACAAACCCGCTGCGGTGATCAGCTGGACCGTAACAAGCGACCATACGCCCCGATCGTGCTGGCGGGCCAGCGTCCGTAGTGCTCGGCCTGCACCTAGCACGAGCGGGATCCCCTACACGGCATGTACCTCACAACAGCACCATGGTAGCGAACACGGGCTACGGGTCCTATGTGAGCGGGAGTTCGATGAGCTCGGCTTGCAGGCTCTCCAGGTTGACCACCGCGCAGGTCGGGCGGCCAGACAACCAACCTCCGCACTCCCCCGGGTTGATGACGAGCGGTGGTCCGGGACGCAGTTCGGGTTCGTGCAGGTGCCCGTATACGATGAGATCGAGCATGCCGGAACCGATAAAGGCTTCCAGCCCATAGGGCTCGTGCATCAGCGCCACGCGACGCCCGTGCAACGTGAATAGATAAGGCCCCCTATGGAGTTCCGCGATCCCCGCGAATCGCTCGACGAGGTAGACGCGATCCCCATCGTTGTTCCCGAACACACCGATCATCTTCATGCCCGACGCTTCCAGGGGCAGTGCCGTGAACGGTGATACGATGTCTCCAGCATGCAGGATGACGGAAGCGCCTCGGGCACGAAGCGTCGTCAGTGCAAGCCGAAAGCGATCGAGGTGGTCATGGGTGTCGGAGACGATGCCCACAATCATGGCACAAAGCATACGCACTGTGGCGCCCTGCTCAAGTGCGACGCGGTCTGCTATGATCAAGGGATGAAGGAGGGCTTGATGCGTTCGCTTGTCTGTGTTGTGTTGGTTATCCTCGCGTGTGGGGCGGGAGGTGGAGCACGCTACGCACAGTCAGGTCCTTGGGATGTCGAGATTCTCAGTCTGAGCGTATCCGTGCCGGCGGAGCATCGGCCGATCGCCGTTACCCTGGTGATCCCTGTGGGCAAGGAGCCTCCGGCGGGGGAACTGGTGGTGTTCACCCATGGGTTCCTGCTCACCGGTGACGACTACCTCTCGTACGGTGTGCGGCTTTCCTCCCACGGTTTTGCGGTTGCCCTGCCATCGCTCCGGATGAGCCCGCTGAGCGCTGACCATCGGCAGCTCGCCGACACGCTGAAGGCTGTGATCGACCACCTCGTAGGAGAATCCGTGGAGGGTGTGCTGAGCGACGTGGTCGACGCTTCCCGTATCGGGTTGGTGGGCCATTCACTCGGGGGAAAGCTGAGTTTCTACGTGGCGGGCAACATCTCCGGCGTCCGGGCGGTCGCTGCCCTTGATCCGGTTGATGGGGGAGGGCCCGGAGGGCGCGACCAAGAACGTTTCCCCCGGGTCATCCCTGACAGAATGGCCGACCTTCGCGTACCGGTGCTGCTCCTGGGTGCCGATCGAGCGGGGGAGACCCTCTTTGGTCAACCATGCGCCCCTGAGGACGCCAATTACCAGAGGTTTTTCGAGGCGGCGGCTGGTCCTGCGCTCGAGGTGACGCAGGCGGAGACCGGTCACATGCAGTACCTGGATAACCCCAACTGCGGGATCCCTTGTGCCGTGTGTGTTCGCGGTGCGACGCCCTCCGACGAGGTGCGGGCTACCGCTCAAGCGTACCTCACAGGATTCTTCGCCGCGCACGTGGCCCTCCATGAAGGCGCCGCAGTATGGCTTGATGATAAGCTGGTTACGGACGAGGCTGATGGGCGGGTGGTGGTGCGTCGTCGAAGCGTGGGGCACCTTCCACCGTAGCTCCCTGTGCTGCGCACACTTCTTCCACGAGGCTGTGGAAACCTTCTGGTACTCGGAAAGGGGAACGATGAAGAACGTTGATGTCTTTGCCTACCGAAGGGTGATAGGGTCTGCCCTGACCCTGCTTGCCCTAGTGGTTGCGGTCTATGTCGGTCATGCCGCGGTCGGTTGCCCCGACGTGGCTCGCGTGAGCTTGGAGGAAGCGGCGCGTGTTCCGGAAGGCGCTGTCCAAGGCACACGGGCGCAGGACTTCACGCTCCCCGATCTCTCCGGTGAGCCGGTGTCGCTCTCCGACCTCCGCGGTTGTGTGGTCGCGATCGAGTTCTGGGCCAGCTGGTGCATTCCGTGCTGGACCTCAGTGGGGCATCTGGATGCCCTGAGCCGACGGCACGAGGACCGAGGGTTCGTCGTACTGGGCATCAGCCTGGACCGTTCGCTAGAGGGCATTCAAGCGTTCCTCGAGGGGACAGGACATCCCGAGATCAGAGTTCTGTGGGGTTCGTATGCTGAAGCGCAGCGCGTGGCGCGTGTGTACGAGATCCGTGCGATTCCCCGGACACTGGTGATCGACCGGTCGGGGGTGATCCGTTATGCGGGGCATCCAGGACGGATCACGGACGAACTGCTCGCGCCCCTGTGGTGAAAACAGCTTGTAGAGACCCAGCTTGTCTCTGGTCGTCGTTGTTGCGGGCGTGTGCAGGCCGCGTCCGCGCGTGCAAGTTCTGGATGGGGTTGACAGAGCTTCCCGGGGAGGCATACGATCGATCATGAACCCTCGGCGCTGGTGTGCCGCAACCGTCGCGTTGTGCATCTTCGTGCTGGCAGTGGGTGTGTGGAGTACGGCAGCCACGGTGTGGGTGCTGGAGGTCCGTGGGGAGATCGGGCGGGGCATGGTCAGCTACCTTCGTTCGGGGATCGCTGCTGCGGACGCTGCGGGAGCCTCGGCCGTGGTGTTGGAGATGGCCACTCCGGGGGGGTTCCTGGACGCGGCGAGCAGCGCTCGTGACATCATTATGGACGCTCCTCTGCCTACGATTGCCTGGGTGAACCGAGAGGCTTTCTCGGCG
>PUMK01000290.1 GCA_003551325.1 Candidatus Acetothermia bacterium
CATGAAGTTCCTCCCCGCACAGCATCCGTGGTGCGTTCGCTCAACTACCGCTGGGAGGACCGGGCGTGGATGGCGCATCGGAGTTGTCGTAATGCGCTTGACGCCCCGTGCACCGTCTACGAAGTGCACCTGGGTTCCTGGATGCGCGTGCCCGAGGAGGGCGAACGCTTTCTAACCTACCGCGAGCTTGCGCCGCGGTTGGCCCGCTATGTACGCGACATGGGGTTCACCCACGTGGAGTTCCTGCCTGTGATGGAGCACCCGTTCTACGGTTCGTGGGGCTACCAAGTGACGGGTTACTTCGCTCCTACGGCACGCTACGGAACACCGCAGGATTTCATGTACCTCGTTGACACGCTTCACCAACATGGAATCGGCGTTATCCTCGATTGGGTTCCCTCCCACTTCCCGGCGGACGAACACGGGTTGGGGTACTTCGACGGCACGCACCTCTATGAGCATTCGGATCCTCGACGGGGGCACCACCCGGACTGGGACAGCTTGATCTTCAACTATGGCCGCAACGAAGTGCGCAGCTTCCTGCTGTCCAGCGCGCTATTCTGGCTCGATCAGTACCATGTGGACGGACTTCGGGTGGATGCGGTGGCGTCCATGTTGTACCTCGATTACTCACGGGAAGACGGCGCGTGGCTTCCCAATCGGTACGGGGGGAACGAGAACCTTGAGGCCATCTCCTTGTTGAAGCGGTTCAACGAGGACGTCTATCGCCACCACGAAGGAGTGCAGACGGTGGCTGAGGAATCCACAGCCTGGCCGCAGGTGTCACGCCCAGTGTATCTGGGCGGCTTGGGTTTTGGGATGAAGTGGGACATGGGCTGGATGCACGACATGCTGACCTACATGGCGAAGGATCCGGTACATCGGCGCTTCCATCAGCACATGCTGACGTTTCGCATGCTGTACGCGTTTCACGAGAACTTCATGCTGTCCCTGTCCCATGACGAGGTGGTGCACGGCAAGGGATCACTGCTCTCCAAGATGCCGGGCGATCCTTGGCAGCAGCGGGCCAACCTGCGCCTTCTGTTGGGGTACATGTACGGTCAGCCCGGCAAGAAGCTCCTGTTTATGGGTGGCGAGTTCGGTCAGTGGCGTGAGTGGGATCATGAGCGGAGCCTCGACTGGCACCTGTCTGATGAACGCGAGCACGGAGGGATCCAGTCATGGGTGCGGGATCTCAACGCGTTGGTGCGTGAGGAGCGTGCTCTGCACGAGCGCGATTTCGAGCAGGAGGGGTTCGCGTGGGTGGACTGTGGCGATACCGCGTCCAGTGTGGTCAGTTTCGTGCGTTGGGGGCGTGAACCTGAGGAGGTCGTGTTGGCGGTGTGCAACTTCACCCCCGTGGTACGCCAGGGTTACCGGATCGGTGTACCGTTCGGCGGCAAGTGGCGGGAGCTTTTGAACAGCGATGCGGAAGCGTACGGCGGGAGCGGCGTGGGCAACAGGGGTGGCGTCGAGGCCACGTCAACGCCGATGCACGGTCGGCCTTGTGCGGTAACGCTCACCCTGCCCCCGCTCAGTGCCTTGTTCTTCAAGCCTGCTCGATGATGCACCGCTATGTCTGTTTCCACGGACACTTCTACCAGCCTCCGCGAGAGAACCCGTGGTTGGAGGAGGTGGAGCTCGAGGATTCGGCCTATCCCCACCACGATTGGAACGAGCGGATCACAGGGGAGTGCTATGCTCCGAATGCCGCGTCCCGCATGCTGGACAGCGAAGACCGGATTCAAAGGATCGTCAACAACTACGCATCCGTGAGTTTCAACTTCGGTCCCACGCTTCTGTCCTGGTTGGAGCGTCATAGCCCGGAGGTCTATGAGAAGATCCTGGAGGCCGATCGGCAGAGTGCTGGTCGGTGTTCGGGTCATGGGAACGCCGTGGCCCAAGCCTACAGCCACATGATTCTCCCGCTGGCGCAACCCAGGGATGTGCGCACGCAGGTGTTGTGGGGCGTCGAGGACTTCCGCCACCGGTTCGGGCGGGATCCTGAAGGGATGTGGCTCCCGGAGACCGCGGTGGATACGGGCTCCCTGGAGGCTCTGGCGGATGCCGGCTTGCGGTTCACGATTCTCGCTCCCCATCAGGCTGTTCGGGTGCGGCCGTTGGATGGGGGGGAATGGGTCTCCGTGGAGGGGGAGCAGGTCGATCCCACGATGCCCTATGCCGTGCGCCTCCCGTCAGGACGTACCGTGGCCGTGTTCTTCTACGATGGACCCATCTCCCGGGGCGTGGCGTTCGAAGGGCTCCTTCGGAGTGGAGAGCGGTTGGCGGAGCGGGTACTGGGAGCGTTCAGCGAGCGTAGTGACCAGCCGCAACTCGTGCACACGGCCACCGATGGGGAGACGTTCGGGCATCACCACCGGCACGGCGACATGGCCTTGGCTTATGCCCTACATGTGCTCGCTGAGTCGGGTGTTAAGGTCACCAACTACGGAGAGTATCTCGAGCGACATCCCCCGACGCATGAGGTTGAGGTGCGTGAAGGAAGCTCGTGGAGTTGCGCCCACGGAGTGGAACGATGGCGGGGTGATTGTGGGTGCCAAAGCGGCGCACACCCGGAATGGAACCAGTCATGGCGTGCTCCGTTGCGTCAGGCGCTTGATGCGCTGCGGGTGACCTTGGACAAGGCGTACGAAGAGGGGGCACGGGGGCTGTTCTTGGATCCGTGGGGAGCACGGGACGGATACATCCAAGGCGTGTTGGATCGTGAACGAACGGTGGTGGGCGCGCTTCTTACACGCTTCGCAGGTCGAGAGCTTCTGGACGGTGAAGCGGTCAGAGCGCTCAAGTTCCTGGAGATGCAGCGGCACGCCATGTTGATGTACACGAGCTGTGGTTGGTTCTTCGACGACGTCTCGGGGCTGGAGACCGTGCAGGTGCTTCGCTACGCAGGTCGAGCAGTTCAGCTCGCGCAGGAGTTGTTCGGCGATGGGGTACAGGCACGTCTGGAGGAGATGCTCGCTCAGGCCAAAAGCAATGTCGCCGGTGAAGGGGATGGACGTACGATCTACCGTCGTCGCGTGCTTTCGGCCACGGTCGACCTGGCCAAGGTGGGTGCGCACCATGCTGTGCAGTCCGTGCTCCACGAAGGTGAATCCCCCCCCGCAATCGGAGCCTACCGGGTGGAGCGGATGGCCCGCCGGCGCTGGATCTCGGGTGGGGCAACGCTGGAGGTGGGGCGCGCCGAGGTGTCCTCGGAGATCACATGGGAAGCGAGCGCTCTGTGCTATGCGGTGCTGCACTTGGGCGGGCACAGCCTGGCCGCCGGCGTACAGCCGTGCGCGGATGACCAGGTGCTCGATGACCTGGAGCGGTCGGTGGGTGAGCCATTCCAGAGGGCTGACTTCCCCGAGGCGCTGCGGATGCTGGACCGTCACTTTGGAGGGCGGACGTATGCGTTCCGCAGCCTGTTCAGAGACGCACGTCGGAGGCTTGCCAGAACGGTGCTCGCGTCTACCGTGGAGGCCCTCGAGGTTGCGTTCGAGGCTTACTACCGTCAGCATGCTCCGCTGATGCAGTTCCTGGTCGACAGCAAGATTCCTCTACCCAAAGCGCTTAGGGCCGTGGGTGAGGTTGCGCTGGAGGCGCAGGTGCGCGATGCGCTCAACGGTGAGCAGCAAACGCTTCAGCACGTGGGTGACATCCTGGAGCAGGCGCGGACGCTTGGCTTGGCTCTGGATGAGGCGGGGTTGGCCTACGCGATGGAAGGAGCGTTGAACAAGGTGGCCACGCTCGTTGCCGAGCGTCCTCGGGATGTCGCTGCTGTGGAGCAGTTCCACGATTTGGCTTCGACAGCGTTGCGGCTTGGACTGGCTGTTGACGTGCACCACGCGCAGAACGTTTGTTACGAACTTCTTGAGACTCTGTACGCCCGTCAGGTGAAGGCGGCGGCCCAGGGGAGCACCGATGCCCGGCGGTGGGTGGAGGCCAGCCGTGCCCTGGCCGAGATGCTCCGCGTCCGCGTGCCCGAGTGACCCCCGGGCGGGCACCCCGGAAGGCGGGCGCGAAGGCCCCGGGCGGGCGAACCCCCGGGCGGGCACGCAGGCCCGCCCCAACGCGAACCCAACGAACCCCGACACCCCGACGGGCACGAAGGCCCCGGGCGGGCACGCAGGCCCGCCCCAACGCGAACCCAAC
>PUMK01000237.1 GCA_003551325.1 Candidatus Acetothermia bacterium
AGCCACATCCGCACCTCTCCTTCAAGGATGTACGAACGCCACACCGCAGGCTGGCCGGCGAGCGTCCCCGGCCGATGGTCGATGAGCACGAAGGCGTCGTCTTCCTCTCCCTCCTGGATGCCGAGGGAAAGCTCTTCGTACGTCATCTCGTAGATCTCCACCACAGCCTCGGTGGACCATGTGCTGGGGCTGACCGACCAGCTGCCCAACACGGTGATCTCGTCGTCATCCGTGATGTCCTTGGACTCCAGTGTCAGGTCGTACCAGTCGGCGGGTACCATGAGGCACACGTCGCCGGCGCGGGCTTCCTGCCACACAGTGGGATCTGGAGGAGCGGCATCGCCTGCCACCTCAAACGTGAACGCAGCGGCGTCGTCGTAGCCACCTCCGCAAAGGTTTCGTGATCCACTCGCCCCTCCATAGCCCATCACATACCAGGTGTACGTTCCCGCTTCAGCAGGGGCACGCAGGGAGAGACTGTCGGTGTGCCACTCGCAAGGGGTGACTTGGTCGACATTGCAGGTTACGGCCGGCCCTCCGTCCGAGGTTGATGCCCAACGGAAAGCATATCCGTAATACGGTCCTGTACCGAGGTATTCGAAGCTCACGGTCAGGGTACCCCCTGGAGGCACCACGGCGGGGCTGACGCTGACCGATCGGATCTCCACGTAGTCGCACTCCCTGGGCATGAGATCCATGCTCATCGGCGCTGTCGCATCCCACAGGCGCACGGACATGTCGTCGGACCCCGAAGCGATGAACATCCCGTTGGGCGAGAAGGCGACCGATCGGACGAAATCCGTGTGACCGAAGAACGCCCCGAGTGGGTCACCGGTGTGAGCATCCCACAGGATGATCGCCCTGTCGTCGGCTCCTGAGGCAAGCCTTCGTCCATCGGGGGAGAAGGCCACCGCACGCACCCAGTCGTTGTGCGCGTCCAACGTCATCAGCGCCTGCCCCGTCGACGTGTCCCACGTCCGTACCGTGAAGTCGTCTGCGCCCGAGGCCACGGTTCGTCCGTCGGGTGAGAAAGCTACAGCGCGCACCCAGTCGAGGTGTCCCTCGAGCACATGGCGAGCGGTGCCTTTGGTGACGTCCCAGATCCGCACGGTGTAGTCGTCGGAGCCCGAAGCCAGTAAGCGTCCGTCGGCTGAGAAGGCCACGGCGCGGACCCAGTCTTCATGGCCCCGCAACGTCAGAAGCTCGTACCCGGTGGCCACGTCCCACGTACGCACGGTGTAGTCGTCGGAGCCCGAGGCGACAGTCTGCCCATCAGGGGCGAAAGCCACCGCGTTCACTGATCCTGTGTGGCCCGAGAGCACGTGGAGCACGCGTCCTGTAGCCGCCTCCCACAACCGGACAGTGCTGTCGTCGGACCCCGACACCAATTGCTGCCCGTCCGGCGACCACGCTACGCTATACACGTATCCGGCATGTCCCCGCAGGACGCGGAGTTGCTGTCCTTCAGCGACATCCCAGAGGATGATCGTTCCATCGTCGGATCCTGAGGCCAGTGTACCGTCGGACGAAAACGCTACGGTTCTTACCCAGTCCACGTGTCCGGTGAACTCCTGAAGAGCCTGAGCCGATGCCAGGCTCACGACCGCAACGACCCCCACCACAACAAATACCCAACAACGCCCCACGGTATGCATGGTGCCTCCCTTAGGCAATCAGACAGTGGTGTATCCTAGATCCGGAAGCACTGAACGACAAGTGCGCCGCCATGATAGGCACGGTTGCTCGATGCTCCCCACAGACGTCCAATAGGCCTGTGCCCCTGGTTGTGCTATGGTGTATGAACCTCCGGAGATGTCGCCTCCCGTCGACGGGAGCGTCGTGTGCGCTTCCGATGGGCTGGCTGGAGGGTGGGACGAACGGATGGCGGAGAACGCTAGCGGTGAGGAGGTAGGCGGATGGATACGTTGGTGTTGGTTGTAATCGCAGCCGGCTTGCTGGTTGTGTGGTTGTTCTTCTATTTCGTGCCGGTGGCACTGTGGATCTCAGCGCTTGCCGCAGGGGTCCCCGTGGGACCTGGTACGCTTATCGGCATGCGGCTAAGGAAGGTCAGCCCGCACAGGGTGATCGGTCCGATGATCGCCGCGTGGAAGGCGGGCGTGAAGCCCTCCGTTGCCGACCTTGAGGCCCACTACCTGGCCGGGGGGACCGTCGATCGGGTGGTGCGCGCGCTGATCTCCGCCGACAAGGCAAACATCCCTCTCGACTTCCAGAAGGCGGCAGCCATCGATCTTGCAGGGCGCGATGTGTTTGACGCAGTGGCGATGTCTGTGAACCCGCGCGTGATCGAGACGCCTCGCATTGGTGCGGTGGCCAAGGACGGCATCCAGCTCTATGCACAGGCTCGGGTGACGGTGCGTGCCAACATCGAGCGCTTGGTCGGCGGTGCCACTGAGGGGACGATCATCGCCCGCGTGGGCGAGGGCGTCGTGTCCGCGATTGGTTCCGCGGACAACCACAAGGCGGTCCTCGAAAACCCGAACTCCATCTCCAGGCGTGTCCTGGAGAGGGGGTTGGACTCCGGTACGGCGTTTGAGATCCTGTCGATCGACATTGCCGACATCGATGTCGGCCGGAACATCGGTGCGCAACTACAGACCGATCAGGCGGAGGCGGACCTCCAGGTCGCTCGTGCGAGGGCGGAAGAGCGGCGAGCCATGGCCATCGCTCAGGAACAGGAGATGACAGCACTGGTCCAGGAGCGACGTGCTGCCGTGGTGGAGGCTGAGGCCGAGGTGCCCAGGGCGATTGCTGAGGCCTTTCGCAAGGGGCAGCTGAGCATTGCCAAGATCCAACCGTAGACGTCCGTACGATTCTCTGGAATGGGTAGGAGTTGACGGAGGTGACGATGACGCGCAACTGCGGGTTGGTGTTGTGTGCACTGTGCGCAGTGATTGGGACTGCGTTCGCCGCTGTGGGTCAAGGTTTGGAGAGCATCGATGACACAAACTACGATCCAGGTTATTTCAACCCGGGAGATAGCGGACGCATCCAGCGGATTCGTCTCCGTGACCACGACGTCGATGACGCCCCAGTGATTCTAAGCAGGGTGCGGGTGGAGAATCTGGGTTCAGCAAGCAACGCTGAGATCGAGTGGGTAAAGCTTACCCTCACGGTCGAGGGTCGGCGGACCGTGCTTGCGGAGGGAGAGGGGTTCCCCCTCATGGCGCACCTCACAGGTCCGATCGAGGACCGGACGATCCCCGACAGCGGGCTTGGGTATCTCGATGTTAGCATAGGAACAACCACCGCAATGGTTGACGGAAACACCGTCAGGAGTCAGGTCAGCTTCTGGTATTCTGAGGGTGACTTCGGCGGAACGGCCTCCGTCACCGCGGGGCAGGCTGCCGAGTTCAGCACGAAGGGCTTCCGAGTGGAGCTTCTCCCCAAGGTGACGGAGGGCGTGGTGAACCCAGGGGACCCGTTCACGGCCCTTCAGTTCAAGGTCACCGATGATGGGGCCATGAACCTCAATTCCATCTACCTGACGGACTTCCGTGTGGATGGGCCCGGTGCACCGGCGATCGCCAAGTGGCTGGTCGTGATCGGTCCGGATGCTTTTGGCCCTCCCACAGTGGAGATCCCTGAAGCGGGTCATGCGGAGCTTCCTCCCTACGGCATGTTCTTGGTGCCGCCCGGTGGAAGCCGCGTTGTCGAGCTGCGCGGAATTGTTGGTGCGGAGCCTCCGGACAGACTCGCAGTGAAGCCGACAGTCTCGTTCTCCCTCAGAGAGGGCGAAAACACGCGGGCGTTCTCCTTTGAGGCGCCTGTAGCCGTCAGCATCCGCAACGCCGGGTTTGAGGTCCTCGAGAACCGCGCTTTGCTGAGGCCTCGGCAGGTGCTGGAGCGGGCGTTCCAGGAGCTTTCGCACTCCGAACTCTACGCGCGGGATGACGATGCCAACGCAACGCCCGTGACCGTACACGCTGTGAACGTGACGAACCTCGGGACAGCAGGTCCCGTTGGTTTCGTTGAGGTATGGGATGAAGGCAACAGGATCCTTGGCGTGGCCGATGACTGGGGGCGCATCGACCTTGCTCAGCCCGATGGACGGCCCGTTCGCGTGCCTGACGGTGGGGACACGACCCTGCGGTTAGTCTTGGCCATGG
>PUMK01000145.1 GCA_003551325.1 Candidatus Acetothermia bacterium
GGCAGCCGTGCAGATTACGCCGAACTGTTCTTCACCATGGAATGGGCGGTCGAGGGCGTTTTCGGCCCTTGGCCGGGCGAGTAGTAGGCTTCTGTGGGGCCGTCTCCCTGTGGGAGGCGGCCCCCGGCCTTCTTGAGTATCCTTAAACCCACCATGACTCTGATCATTGAGCAAGCGCGGATTGCGGATCTGTTCGGAACGTTTCTGGATCACGGGTATATCGTTGTGCGCAACGGCCTCATCGAGACGGTTGGGGAAGGCTCCGCTCCCGATCTCCCCGATGCAACCCGCATCGACGCCCAACAGCTACTGGTGACACCGGGATTGGTGAACGCCCACGCGCACCTGTACTCGGCGCTCGCCCGCGGCATGCCCCTCAAGAGCTTCGCTCCGTCAGGCTTCCTTGGCATCCTTGAGAGCCTGTGGTGGAAGCTCGACCGCGCGCTTGACCCTGAGTCAATCCAGGCTTCAGCTGTCGTGGGCTCGCTGGCCCACCTGCGGGCTGGTGTCACCACCCTGTTCGACCACCATGCGTCACCCTCGTCGATTCACGGCTCTCTGTCACAACTGCGGAAGGGAATTGAGCAAGTGGGGCTGCGGGCCGACCTGTGTTATGAGGTCACCGATCGTGGCGGTCCCGAAGAGCGTGATGCGGGCATCGAGGAGAACGCCCGGTTCGCTCAAGAGGAGGCGGGAGGAGGGCAGTTCGCCGCACACATGGGACTCCACGCCTCG
This sequence comes from Candidatus Acetothermia bacterium, assembly GCA_003551325.1. Classification (GTDB taxonomy): domain Bacteria; phylum Bipolaricaulota; class Bipolaricaulia; order Bipolaricaulales; family Bipolaricaulaceae; genus B1SED10-245. Next base: position 736 of record PUMK01000145.1, read on the forward strand.
TTCACGCTGGAGAACGCCTCATTGGAGAAGGCCGCCCAGACGGCTGAACCCCTGGGGCTAGCATTCCACCTCCATCTCGCAGAGGGTAAAGAGGATCCTGTGCATGCGTTGCAGCAACACGGCGTGCGGACGGCTGAGCGACTGGACCAATTCGGCATTCTGACCGAGGGCACGTTGCTCGCCCATGGCATTCACCTTTCGCAGGCCGAGGTCACGATGCTTGCCGAGCGTGGACCAACGGTGCTTCACAACCCTCGCTCGAACATGAACAACGCCGTGGGCGCAGCAAAGGTAGAACGCATGCTCACCAGGGGCGTCAAGATGGCTTTGGGGACAGATGGCTTCGGCAATGACATCATCAGCGAGGCCCTCTGCGCTCAGTTGCTGGCTCACCACGTTGAGGCGAGCCCCCTTTCGCTGGGCGGCGACGCGCTGCTGGCGATAGTGCAGCACAACTACACGCTCGCCGAGCGCTTCTTCGGCATACCCATGGGACGGGCAGCCTCAGGGCATGCTGCGGATCTGGTGGTATGGGACTACGACCCACCCACGCCGCTCGATGCTGGAAACCTGCTGGGGCACCTCCTGTTCGCCTCCATATCCGAAGGTTTGACCCCGCGTGACGTGGTGATCGGAGGTCGACAGGTGATGCAGGACCGTGTTCTTCCCCATATCGACGAGCGCAGCGTTCTTGCTCGTGCGCGGAGCGCCGCCCAGGCGATGTGGAAGAGAGTCTAGCGCCTCCACGAGGGCTAGAGCGCGATCCTCGGAAGACTAAGGAGGAACCATGTCCGGTGAGATGAGACCGCTTTCGTTCGAGGAACTGCTCCGCAGTATGCTCTGCGAACTCAAGGAGCGTGATGAACTCTTCGGAATCCCGCTCCGCCTGCTGTACACCCCGCAAGACGGAGAGCCCTTCAGCCAAGAGCTGTTCGGTCACCGCTTGGGCACGCCCGTAGGTCCGGCCGCAGGTCCACACACGCAACTCGCTCAGAACATCGTCAGCGCCTGGGCGTGCGGCGGACGGTTCATCGAGCTAAAGACCGTTCAGGTTCTCGATGAGCTGGACATTCCGCGCCCGTGTATCGACATGGAGGACGAAGGGTACAACGCGGAGTGGTCCCAAGAACTGAAACTGGAGGCATCCGCATCAGCCTACATCCACGCCTGGGTCCTCATCCATCTCCTGCCGCAGATCCTCGGTTTCCCAAGGACGCACCCCGAGACCATCTTCAACATGAGCGTGGGCTACAATCTGGATGGGGTCCGTAGCCCCACTGTTCAACGCTTCATGGACCGGCTGCTCGATGCTTCCAACGAGCTCGAGGCGATCCGTTCTGTCCTCGAACAACATCTCCCAGAGCTTGCCCATACCGCCATACCCAACCAACTCACGAATAACGTGACCCTATCAACGATGCACGGTTGTCCACCGGATGAGATCGAAGCCATCGCCCGTTACCTCTTGGAGGAGCGCGGGCTGCACACCTTTGTCAAGCTCAACCCCACGCTTCTTGGTCGGGATGAGGTCATGCGGATCCTCCACAACGAACTCGGCTACCGCGACATCCAGATCCCCGAGAAGGTCTTCACCGATGACCTCCAGTACGACCAAGCACTCGGGCTTGTGGAACGTCTTCGCAAGCTCGCGCACGAGAAGGGACGATACTTCGGCGTTAAGCTGTCCAATACGCTGCCCACAGCCAATCATCGTGACGTTCTTCCGGGCGATGAACTCTACATGTCCGGCCGCGCTCTGTACCCCATCACGATGCGCCTGTTCCATCGCCTGACGGAGGCGTTCGCCGGAGAGCTCGAGGTCTCCTACGCCGCCGGAGCGGATGCCCACAACGTGGCCACGGTGCTTTCCTGCGGTGCCCGGACCGTAACCGCAGCATCTGACCTCCTGAAACCCGGTGGCTATGCACGCCTCGGGCAGTGGCTGGAGGCACTGCGCACCGGCATGCGCGATCGGAACATTGCGAGCCTTGAAGAACTCGCACGCGGGAAACGCAAGCGGCTCGAGGAAGCGTCTCGTGATGCCCTCAAAGATCCGCGCTATCACCGCAGCTACTACCCTGGTGAGCTTCCCAAAGTGGACAGCGAGCTCGCACCGTTCGATTGCGTGGTGGCCCCCTGCGTGGAACGCTGCGCAGTCTGCCAGGATGTTCCCGAGTACGCATGGTGGATCGCCCAAGGGGAGTTTGACAAGGCCCTTGAGGTCATCCTTCACCGCAATCCTATGCCCGGCGTGACCGGCTACGTGTGCAACCACCTCTGCCAAACGCGTTGCACACGCGTCAACTACGATCGGACGGTCCAGATCCGAGCGCTCAAACGGTTTGCCGACGAGCGCGGGCAGGTGGCATCACCACGTCCCGCTGCATCGGCAGGCAAGCGCGTTGCCATCGTTGGAGCGGGTCCTTCAGGGCTTGCCAGCGCCTACTACCTGGCACTCAGCGGTGTCGAGGTGACCGTGTTCGAACGGCGCGACAAAGCCGGAGGTTGGCCCGCGGTCGCGCCGCGGTTCCGGCTTCCGGAGGAGGTGGTGCAGTCGGATGTGAACAGAATCAAGGACTTGGGCGTCCAGCTCCGTCTCGGTGAAGCACTCGAGTCCTCCCCAAAGAAGCTTCTCGGGCAGGGATATGATGCTGTCTACCTAGCCTGCGGTTTCCAGAAGGATGCGGCACTGGGCATCCCCGGTGCGGATGCGGCAGGTGTCTGGGGCGCCCTCGACCTTCTCGAACGCGTGGCACTCGGGGAGACCCCCGATCTCGGGACACGTGTGCTCGTCGTGGGCGGCGGCAACACCGCAATGGACGCTGCGCGTACAGCTCAACGCCTAACCGGAAGACCCGTGACCGTGGTCTACCGGCGAACAGAGGACGAAATGCCTGCTGACGAGGATGAACGCGAGGATCTCCTCGTCGAAGGGAACGAGCTTCTCCAACTCTTGTCGCCCCATCGTATTGTCACAGACGGAAAGCGCGTCACTGCCCTGGAATGCCTGCGCAACGAACTCGGTGAGCCGGGTCCCGATGGCAGGCGCCGCCCGGTGCCGGTGGCCGGAAGCGAGCATCAACTGCCGGCCGATACGGTCATCCTGGCGATCGGACAGCGCCCCGATGTGAGCTTTCTGGACGCGTCCGACATCCGCTTCCACAACAACGGTCGCGCGGTCGTTGAACCCGCAACCGGCAAGGCTGAGGACGGCGTGTTCGCCGGGGGTGACCTTACGCGTGGCCCCGCAACAATCGTTGAGGCATGTGCGGACGGCCGTCGCGCGGCAGAGGCGATCTGCGAAAGTCTTGGGGTCCCTCTCCAGACACCGCCGACAGCCGTTCCTCAGCTCTCGGCCGAGGCCACGCAGGAGATCAAGAAGGCGCGCTCCC
>PUMK01000313.1 GCA_003551325.1 Candidatus Acetothermia bacterium
ATCGCGGAGATCAGCCGGGTCATGACCCTCGAGGAGGGTGACGTGATCGCCACCGGGACGCCTGCCGGAGTGGGGCCGCTGCATGCAGGGGACCGCGTGGAAGTGCGGATTGAGGGTATTGGAACCCTGGCGAACCCAGTGCGGGGTCCCGCGTCCTGATCAGCGGGCAGAGGTTCTTGCCACGTTCTGAATATCCCGTTAGGGTATCCGCGGGAGCATGCTCGACACCACGGGAGGGGTAATGCCAGGGCACGTAACGCACCATGGAAGTGTATTGCGCATTACGTTTGACTACGATCCTCGCCTGGTGGAGATGGTCAAGGGTGTGCCTGGACGCCGCTGGAACCCCGACGACAAAGTATGGACGGTTCCCACCGCGCAGGTCGTGCAGCTCGTTGAGCTGCTCACCGACGAGGGGTTCACCTTCGACGAATCGGTCCAAGCCCTGTACGAGCAGCGCAAAGACCCAGGCGACAACCATTACACGGTCTCCCGGCTCAACGCTGAGGTGAGGAAGACACTGCAGAGCGCCTTCCCCTCACCGGTTTGGGTGGTGGGCGAGATCGCGGGGTTCGGGAAGTCAGCCCACAAGCCTGTGGTCGACTTCCAGCTGGTCGACCGCGACGAGGAAGGACGTACCTTGGCTCAGACCACCGCTGTGCTGTTCAGCGCACAACGGAAGCGCATCGACGATAAGCTCTCCCGGGCGGGAGAACCGTTCCGCCTGGAGGACGAGGTCATCGTCCGTGTACTGGCCCAGGTGGACTTGCATCCTGAGTGGGGAGCGTACCGCGTGGTGGTACAGGACCTCGACGTCGCGTACACGCTCGGTGAGGCTGCTCGGCGTCGGGAGGAGATCCTTCGCACCCTATCTGTCGAGGGCATCCTGAAGAAGAACCGTGAACGCGCGTTCCCGTCATTCCCGCTACGGGTCGGCCTGATCACCAGCATCGGATCCGATGCCGAGCGCGATGTGCTCAACCACCTCCGGAAGACGGCGTATGCCTTTCAGGTAACCGTGCACGATGCCCGTGTACAAGGCCGTCAGACCGAGAGCAGTGTGCTCACCGCCCTGGATTGGTTCGCGTCACGCAGCCACTCGTTCGATGTGCTTCTCATCTGCCGTGGCGGCGGTTCTCGAACCGATCTTGGCTGGTTCGACTCCGTGGCATTGGCTCGGTCGGTGGCACACTTCCCCCTGCCCGTGATCGTGGGTATCGGCCATGAGCAGGACCGCTCTGTGCTGGACGAAATCGGTTGGCCTGCCGCAACACCCACCGCTGCTGCTCACATGGTGGCACTCCAGGTGGAGACCTCGCTGGACCGTCTGGAGAACACCTGGACACGCTTGAGCGAGCGCGCCACCCACCGATTGGAGCAAGCCGCCCAACACACGCAGCACCACGCGCAACGGCTGACCCGGTCCTCAGGGCAACTGCTATCGCGTGCCGAGCGCGACCGCCTTTACGCACGCCACCGCCTGGCGAACGGCGCACGGGTTCTTCTTCGCAGCGCGGGCCAGACCTTAGTCGAACGCGGTCATCGCCTCCCCCACGCAGTACGCTACCTCCTACGCGGTCAAGCCCACAACAATGCCGGGATCCGTCGCCGCCTGCTTCTTGCGACACACCGTCAAGTCGAACGTGAAGCAGAGCGCAATCGGATGCGCGTGCATAGGCTGCTGCAAGCAGCGCGCCCGCTGCTCAATCGAGCGCGAACCGAGCGCATGCACGCTCAGCGGCGCATGCTTCGGGGTTCGTCGGCACTGCTTCTGCGTGAGCAACACAGCGTGTTGACGCGGATGGCCCAACTCCCCAGGGCAGTGCGTTACCTACTCAGGGAACAGGACACCCATTACACAGACGGACTGCGGCGGCTGGCACGAGGAAGCAAGCGCCTGTTAGCCCATGAACGCGAGCGGACGGACGCACGCGCCCACCGATTGGCGTTGGCACACCCGCACAACGTGTTGGAGCGCGGTTTCGCGCTACTCCGGTCCGAGGAGGGCAGGGTGATCACAGCCACCAGGCATGCTCCCCGCGGAGCGCATGTTGAGGCTACACTGAAAGAGGGACGCCTCAGGTTACGCTCGGAAGGGCCGGCTCCCCGGTGAAAGGAGAGAACCATGGCTGAGAAACGGAAAGCGCCACAGCAGGAGACCAGCTATTCACAAGCTATACAGAGGCTAGACAGCATTTTGGAGACCATCGAGGGTGGCCAGGCAGACATCGACGAACTCTCCGACCTGGTGGAGGAAGCTGCGGAGCTTCTGGAGTTGTGTCGCCAGAAGATCACCCAGGCAGACATGAAGGTGAAGTCGATCACCCAACGCTTGGAAGAAGAACCACCGGCTTCCCCACCAACAACCTCAGAACACACCGAGGAGCATGGACAAGACGTACCCTTCTAGACGGTGAGCGTCAACCCCAATCAGGGCGAAGCCGCGCCCTGCCAGACAAATAGCGTTCGGCCGCCATGGCCGCCTGCGCCCCCTGAGCAGCGGCAGCCACCGCCTGTCGAAGGTGACGACACAGCACATCCCCAGCCGCGAACACGCCGGGAACGCTGGTCGTCAACACCTCATCGGCACGTATGCAACCCGTACCCGTAAGCTCGAGTTGGCCGCCCAGGTAGTCCACCACGGGTTTCCCTCCCTGCAGGTAGATGAACACTCCGTCAACCCGAAGCTCCGATTCCCCGTCAGGCCCCGTCACCCGAACAGCTTCGACCTTGTCCTCGCCGATGATCTCCTCAAGGCGCGTGTTCCGATGAAGCCGCACGTGGGGATGATCCGCGACCTCCTCAGCGAGCTCAGCGTCCACCTTCAGCGCCGGCGCGGGCACGATCAGGTGTACCCGGGATGAGAAGCGGGCGATCAACAGACACTCTTCAACGGCTTCCTCTCCGGTGCCCACCACGGCTACGTCCCTGTTGCGGAAGAAGGCAGCATCGCAGGTCGCGCAGTACGCCACGCCCTTCCCCACCAGACGCTCCTCACCAGGCGTGGAGGCTGTCCGGCCCATGGATCCTGTAGCAACGACGACCGAACGACCCCGATAGGAACCGAGGGTGCCGATGATCTCATGCGACGCTCCACCCAACAGCGACGCCATCGCCTTGTCTTGCACAAACTCCGCTCCATGCTCTTGAGCCTGATCGCGCATGCGCTGAACCAGCACCGCACCGCTCACCGGACCACGCACACCTGGATAGTTGGCAACGCTTCCGGCCATGCCAAGCGCTCCGCTCCGCAATCCCTTGTCCACAACAAGCGTGTGTAGATCCGCTCGAGCAGCATACAGGGCAGCCGTGGCACCTGCTGGCCCCCCGCCCACCACAACCATGTCATAGACAGCACTGTTCGCCTCATTGCTCGTGCGTTCCATGGCCACCATCTTAACGACCGCTCTGCGCTTCGCCACGTGTCCCCTCTCCCACGTGCACCTCGCGGGGAGGGGGCTTCACCTGAGCAGGGGACCTGCGACCAAAGGGCGCGTTGGCCAACGCCACACCGACGATCGCGATACCCCCTCCGACAAGCGACAACCAGCTCGGGATCTCTGCGAGCCAGAGCCATGCGATTCCAATGGCCAACACAGGGTTGAGATAGAGGAAGCTGGCTAGTCTGGATGCGGGCAGCCTCCGAAGTCCGTACACCCAAAGGACATACGCAATCGCGCCCGGGAAGACGCCCAGGTAGACGACGGACGCCACGGCTTGCCATGGAGCCGTACGCAAGGACGCCACAAGCCCAGGAAGAAAGTACAGCATGGGGATCGTCCCCGCCCAGATGACATACGTCGTGAACGCAAGGGGCTGGTACCGGATGATGTGCTTCTTCTGGAGAACGCTGTACACGCTGGCGGAAACCGCGGCCAGCAGGATCACGAGCGCGCCGGGCTCCAATCCCAGTGCCTCACCCTCGCCCAGGGTGATCAACGTAACGCCGGAGAAGCTGATCAACACACCCAACCACCCTCGCCCTCCCATGCGCTCTCCAAGCAACGGTATAGCGAGCAAGGCTGTGAACACGGGGGCTGACGAGATCAGCAGACTCGCCGCACCGGCAGTCACCGTGAGCTCTCCGTAGTTCAACGCCAGGTGGTACACCGTGATCCCGAAC